>PEWM01000075.1 GCA_002779455.1 Deltaproteobacteria bacterium CG07_land_8_20_14_0_80_60_11 | reverse complement strand
TTGCTTTCCTGGCAATATCTATCATCTCAAATCTAAATAGGCCATCTATAATGATTACATCGAATTTGCCATAGGTTCCGGCGTCCAATATGTTGTTAACTTCCGAGACACATCGGTCCGGGCTATCCATTGACACAAGTAAGAGCTCCACATTTGCGGGCATCCTTCCTCTAATTTTATCATACCAATCCTGATCGCCCTCAAATGTGACAATATTTTTTGCTCGGTGTGCCCACCACAGTGTAGATTGCCCTCCACCAAATTCTAATACTGTTTTGCCTTCATAACAACGCTGTCGAAGAAAATCTGTACACGGATAAGTATACCATGGTATCGGTTCGCCTTTTGCTGAGACAGCACATTTTTTAAAGCTACTCTTGAAATGGCCAGACCGGACACTAAATCTAATGGGAGTGCCAATAGCAGTAAAGAGGCTTCTTATAGGATTCCATATCCAACTCGGGAGGTAATTCTTGCATGGCTTGAAGGCTTTTTGGATGTTCGTCTGGGTCATTTGTCTCCCCTTATGTGCCCGCCAACTTTCTGCACAACTACCAAATAAACGCCGTAGGGCCGTAGGGCGGGAAAGCGAAGCGCATCCCGCCTTTCGCATCATTCCATCTCCAGACGCCGAACGTTATCATCTGCCGCCCATTCAAGGTTATAAATACCGCTTCGATATCATGCCATCGGGTTGAGAAATCCGCCTCCCCGGAAGGCCGCGTCCAGATGCAATGCCGGTGATCGGGCAAAGGGGTAATTTAAAACCCCGGTGAAAATAGCGCTCATTGACGCAACCAGTTACTATTGCTGACGTTCCCCCGCCTCCAACCGCGCCTCGATGCGGCGGGCCAGGGGGATCAACTGATCCAGCCGCCGGCGGCGATCGGCCCGCTCCGCCTCCGCCAGGTGCATGGTCTCCGCCGCGCCCTGGAGGCTGCCCAGCAGTGACCCGAGGGTGTCGGCCAGGCTAATTTCCTGCTGCTTAAGCCACTGGTCCACCAGGGGGAGGAAGTACTGGAATTTTAAGCCCTCCCGGTAATTGAGGAGCTGGCTTTCCAGTTCGGAGCCCAGCCAAGCCTTGAGCGCGGCGAGGGCCCGCGCCAGGTCACGGAGGAGTTGCCGGCGGGGCTCCACTTCCCCAGCCAGCCTCAGGCGGCGCTTGAGGGCGTCCCAGGTCCGGCCTAACACCCCCATGCCGGAGGCCACCCACACCTCCCGGGCAAACCGCCAGTCGGGGGCCACCTCCAGGTTCAGGAGGGGCAGTTCCAGACCCTGGGGGCGGGCCACGCTTCCCGTTTCCAGGGTGGGCGCCGCGGCCGCCAGACCCAGATCGGCGATTTCCCGGTAATAGAGGGCCAGGGCTTCCTGGAGGGTCAGAAACAGGGGCTGCCACAGGCGGGCCAGCTCCTGGCGCAACCACTCTTCCTGCTCCCGGATGAATTCCACCAGGGTGAGGTTGACCTCATTGGTGACGTGGTGGGCCAACGCCTGGGCGAATTCTTGAAACAGCTGATAGAGGACCGGGCGGAAGGCCGGCGTGACCGACGGCGGCGCCAGCTGGTCCCAGTCGGGCGCAAAATCCTGGATGAACTCGCTCAGGTCCTTGCCTACCTGGCCGGAATGGCGGTCCAGGAGGCGGTCCACCCGGGAGCGCAGGGTCTTCTTTAAACGGTTGCCGGCGCCTTCCAGGGTCTGGCTCACGGTGGCCAGGGTGGCGTGCAAAGGCTGACGCCGGGCCGAAAGGCGGTCTTCCAGCTCCTTGATGGCGTCCATCCCCCGGGTCAGGAGATCATCGGTGAGTTCCAACTGCTCCCGGAGGCCCCGGGCCACCATCCGCACCTGGGCCAGACTGCCGCCGGCCAGGCGGCGGGCCCGCAGATCCCCCAGGGCGGCTTTCAGGTCTTCCTCGAACCGGGCCGCTTCCGCCTCGGAAAAGGCGGCGGAGTCCGGGTCGGTGGCCCATACCTCGAGGACTGCGGCTTCCCGGGGGTCCAGGCTCTCGCCCCGGGCCTGCCGGCGGTCCAGGAGCAGCTTCAGGGCGGAAAAGGCATAGACCCGGGGGTCCGGCTGCCAGGAGGACAGCTCCTGGGCCACCCGGTCCCTGATCTTCACCACCTCCACATAAGAGGTGTGCTCCCCCAAATCCAGGTTGAGGAGGGCCAGGATATGGGGCATCAGCCCCATTCTTTTTAACTCCGCCAGAAACTGGAAATCCGCCTGGCGCAGCCCCACCCGGGAGCTGACGACGTAGAGCGCCAGGTCGCTCTTGATGAGATAGGCCAGGACCTGGGCCAGGTGCTGGGGGAAGGGCGAGTCGCTCCCCTGGCAGTCTCCTAACTCCACGCCCGTGGCCGGCCAGGGGAAAGGGATGGTGAGCAGGACATCCTTGAGGTACACCGCCGTGGCCTCCCGGGTGACCAGGTCCCGGTGCCGGGCCAGGTCCGGACCGGTCAGGGGCAGCACCCCGGTGGCGGGCATGAACCCCTGGAGAAGATCGTAGCCCTCCAGGTAGGATTTGAGCAGCAGGTAGTTCTGATCCAGGCTGCCGCCGGTCCAGAGGTCGGCCTCCCGGGCCTCGGCCAGGACCTGGGCCAGGAGTTCCCGGTCCGGGGCCTCCTTCAGGTCCAGGGGCGCGGCCCGGTCCACCAGCCGGGGATTGGGCAGGAGCCCCAGGGCCCGGCGGATCTCCCCGTTGATTTCGTCCCACCCCTTGAACCGGAGCACCGCCCGGGATTCCGGGCCGGGCTGGACCCGGGTGACCATGGCCGTGAGGATCCCGGCGCCCCGGCGCAACAGGTCCTGGCCCACCAGGGCGTTGATCATGGTGCTCTTGCCGGATTTCACCGCGCCCACCACCGCCAGGCGGCAGGTATCCTCCGCCGCATGGGCCTGGACCTGGGACAACACCTTCTGCCAGTGCTGGCCCTGGAGTCCGGCCTGGGGAAAAAGCTCGATCCACTCCCGGGCCAACTCCTCAAGCCGGGCGATCTCCTCCATCAGGGCCTGATGGGCTTGAGGCGCCGGCATGTCAAGGTCTCTGGAAGGTGCGGGTGAGGTGCATCAGGGCCGGCTCAACCACTCTTCTTGGGGGCAAACCCGGCGATGTAGGGACGGCCCATTTCGATGCGGACCTTGTCGGCGATTTCCACGTTGACGATCTGGTCGTCGATGTTGATGATGGTGCCGATAAGGCCGCCGCTGGTGATGATCCGATCGCCCTTTTTCAGGTTGTCCAAGAGCGCCTTATGTTCTTTGGACTTCTTCTGTTGGGGCCGGATCAGGAGAAAGTAAAAGATCACGACCATAAAGATCATGGGAACCACAAAACTCATAATGGATCCGGCCTCGGGGGCGCCTGCCGCACCCTGGGCATATGCCAGATTAACCACCTGTACTACCTCCCTCGTGACGATTTTGATGGAAGTCTCGGCGAAACGCCGCGAAACGGTCTTCGGCCACGGCCTGCCGGATGCTGACCATTAACTTTAAATAGTAATACAAATTATGCAAAGTTAAAAGTCGATAGGCCAGAATTTCTCTGGCCACAAACAGATGCCGGAGAT
>PEWM01000070.1 GCA_002779455.1 Deltaproteobacteria bacterium CG07_land_8_20_14_0_80_60_11 | reverse complement strand
GATCCTTCTAACCGCGTAAAGCTAATGGCTCCTGATCGAATTAAGGCGATCAGGGGCTTTTTTTGTTTAACGCTTGCCCTATGGTCGCTCATGAGGAGAACACCGTGGAGCAAGTGTGGTACACCGCGGCGGCCTGGGTCGGCCTGGCGTTCCTCGCCAGCCTCATCTCCATCCGCCTCGGCCTTTCCGTAGCCTTAATGGAAATTTTCCTGGGGTTTGTCGCCGGCAACTTCGGCGCTTACTTCGGTTCCGCCATTTTCCAGCCCAATTCCTGGATTAACTTTCTGGCCGGTTTCGGGTCGATAGTTTTGACCTTTCTGGCCGGGGCCGAAATCGAACCCGAATCCTTTCGCCGCCAACTGGCGCCGTCCCTGGTGATCGGCTCGGTTTCCTTTCTCCTCCCTTTCCTGGGAGCCATGGCTTATACCCATTATATTTGCGGTTGGAATCTCCAGGGAGCCCAGATAGCCGGGATCGCCCTGTCCACCACCTCCATGGCCGTGGTCTATGCCGTCATGGTGGAGACCGGGCTCAACGACACCGAACTGGGCAAGCTCATCCTGGCGGCATGTTTTATTACCGATTTGGGCACCGTTCTGGCCCTGGGCTTTATCTTTGCCGAATACGACATCTGGCTGGCGATTTTTGCGGTGGTCACTATAGTTGCCTTGATATTGCTGCCTGATATCAGCCGCATGGTGTTCTCCCTGTGGGGCGGCCGGGTCAGCGAACCGGAGATCAAGTTTATCTTTGTGATCCTCCTGGCCCTGGGCGGCCTGGCCGTCACGGCCCGTAGCGAAGCGGTATTGCCGGCCTATCTCTTCGGCATGGTGGTGGCCGGCATCTTCGTACAAGACAAAGTCCTCATCTACCGCATGCGGTCCATTGCCTTCGCCCTGTTGACCCCCTTCTTCTTCATCAAGGCCGGAACCATAGTCTCCATGCGGGCCTTGATTGCGGGCTTTGGACTGCTGGTCATCCTCCTGCTGGTCAAAATGTCCACCAAAGTCATCGGGGTCTGGCCCCGGTGCCGCCTCTTCAGGATACCGGCCCGGGAGACTAACTACACTACCCTGCTGATGGCCACCGGCCTCACTTTCGGCAGCATCTCGGCCCTTTACGGCTTCAATAACGGCTACATCGATCAAGCCCAGTATTCCATCCTGGTGGCGGTGGTAATCGCCTCGGCGATAATTCCCACCATTATTGCCCAGGTCTTTTTCCACCCCCGGGAAGTCCACCTGGGAATAGAGCCGAAGCAGGCCTATAGCGGCTCTGCCGAACACTTTTTGCATACGCCGGAAGAATAGTTGCGGCCCCGGATTGCCGGCTTGCCAATAAAAGGTGCAACCCATGTTGGTCACCGCCCACCTGTTGGACAAGATATGCTCCCTGAAAGAAAGCGCCAACCGGCCTATACTGGAGGGCGTTCTGACCCTGGCCTTGGAAATCGCCCATGAGGGGAGAGGGGGAAGAAAGGTCGGCACCATATTTATGGTGTTTGATTCCCAAGAGGTGCTGCAACGCTCCAAGTGTCTGATCTATGATCCCTTACTGGGACATCCCGAGCATCTGAAGGGCATCGACAACGCCGACATGCGGGAGACCGTCAAAGAACTGGCCCGGCTGGATGGCGCCTTCGTGGTTTCCGACGAGGGCATCGTGCTTTCGGCCTGCCGCTACCTCAACGCCTCCGCCGAGGGGATCAACCTGCTGCTGGGACTGGGTTCGCGCCACATGGCCGCGGCCTCAATGACCAGGGAAACGCAGGCCATAGCCGTGGTGGTCTCGGAAAGCTCAGTGGTCCGGGTTTTTGCCAAAGGGGAACTCATAGAAGAGCTTATCCCGGAAGTATGGGTGCGCAGTCGCTAAGGAACCTGAAAGGAGGGGAAAAGACGTGGAAGCTAAAAACCGTACCACCGGGACCGCCTGGAGGTTCATCATTCTGCTGGGGATCATCAGTCTTTTCAGCGATATGACCCATGAAGGGGCCCGCACTATCACCGGGCCTTTTCTGGGCATCCTGGGAGCCGGCGCCATAGTGGTATCCACGGTGGCGGGGTTGGGAGAATTTCTGGGCTACGCGGTGCGGTTCGTCTCGGGATACGTGGCGGACCGCACGAAGCGATACTGGCCGATAACTTACGTCGGCTACGGCTTGCAGATGTTTTCCGTTCCCGCGCTGGCCCTGGCCGGACGTTGGGAAGTGGCCGCGATTTTAATAATGCTGGAACGCGTGGGCCGGGCCATCCGTAACCCGGCCCGGGATGCCATGCTGTCCCATGCCACTTCGCAAGTGGGGCACGGGTGGGGCTTCGGTTTTCATGAAGCCATGGACCAGACGGGCGCTATAGTCGGTCCTCTCATAGTCGCCGCGGTGCTTTATTTTAAAGGAGATTACCGCACCGCTTTTGCCGCCTTGCTGGTCTCGGCGGTCCTGGCGGTGCTGGTGCTCGTATCCGCCTCATATATTTATCCCCATCCCCAGCATTTGGAGGTGAACGTCCCTAAACTGGAAACCGAGGGGCTGCCCCGGCGGCCTTTCTGGCTCTATACCGCCGCCACGGCCTTGATCGGCGCCGGCTTCGCCGATTTTCCCCTGATCGCCTATCACTTCGACAAGGCCGCAACGGTGCCGGTCAATCTCATCCCCATCACCTATGCGGTAGCCATGGGGGTGGACGGCGCCGCCGCCCTGATCTTGGGGCGCCTTTTCGACCGCCTGGGCGTCTCCGTGCTCATCGCCGCGGCATTAATATCAGCAGCTTTTGCCCCCCTGGTTTTTCTCGGGGGCGTTCAACTGGCCTTTCTCGGCATGATCCTTTGGGGCGTCGGCATGGGGGCCCAGGAATCGGTGATCAAGGCGGCCCTGGCGGAAATGATCCCCAGGGATCGTCGGGCTTCGGCCTTTGGAATTTCCCAAAGCGTCTTCGGTCTTTTCTGGCTGTTGGGAAGCATCCTCATGGGGATTTTGTACGAATACTCTTTGGGCGCTCTCATTCTATTTTCCGTGATCGTGCAGCTTTGCGCTATTCCCTTCTTTCTCTTGATATCCAGGGAAGTGTGCTATGTGCGCCGCTAACCCAGGCGAACCATAGCTATGCTGGGGGGAGAATATTCATAGGAGGAACGAAATGTTTAAAAAAATCTTGTTGGCTTACGACGGTTCGGAGGGCGCCAAGAAGGGTCTGGAGGCCGGAATTAACCTGTTAAAGCTCCACCAAGCGGAACTCTGGGCCCTGGCGGTGCAGGAAAAACCGCCCCGCTTCGCCGGCACCATGGATGAGGTCATGGAGGAAAAGGCTTTTGGCTACCAGCACTATGAGCAAATTCTGGACGGAGCGCGGGCGCAGGCGCAGGAGGCCGGCATCGAACTAAAAACCGAGATCCGGATAGGCCACCCCGCCAAAACCATCGTGGAAGTGGCCAAAGAAGG
>PEWM01000052.1 GCA_002779455.1 Deltaproteobacteria bacterium CG07_land_8_20_14_0_80_60_11 | reverse complement strand
TGAGGCCATCGCCGTGGGGGCCAAAGTGGTGTGGATGCAGCTGGGTCTGGAAGAACCGCACTCGGCCCGCCAAGCCAAACAGGCCGGCCTCCAGGTGGTTATGGACCGCTGCCTGAAAATCGAACATGGCCAGCGCCTTCTTTAAGCGAGAAAAAATCCGGGTGGGGCGCCTACCTCTTTGCTGTTAAGGAGATGGACCGCATGGAAATTACCCTGTTCAATAAAAATGGCAAGCCCGTAGCCTATATCGCGGCTGACGGGGAGACCATCTATCTGTGGGACGGCCGCCCCGTGGCCTACGTGTCCGAGGACAAGGTGTATGACTGGAACGGCAGGCAGCTGGGGTGGTTTAACAACGGCACGATCTTTGACATCTATGGTCTGAGGAGCGGTTTTATCAAGAGTAAATCCCCCCTAGCCACGGAGATGGAACCGCTCAAACCCCAGAAACACCTCAAACCGGCCAAAGGGGAAAGCCAGTCCCAGGTATTGAAACCGGTTTTGCGCTATGGGTACTCCAGTAAGAATTTGGAGGACGTCCTGGAGGCCGGGGGCCAGCGCTGATCGTCTCTTGATATAGCAACCGCGCCTTTCCGGCCGCGTCGCCCCGAAGGCCAGAGGCCGGCTGCGGTAATCCGCGCCCGCGACGGCGAGAACGGCAAGCGGCCCGATCTCGGCAAGCCCCCCCCCAACCCGCCCCCGATTGGGGTCACCCCGTACCCCGCATTGCTGCGCCAGTTTTTCCCTTAAAGATTTCCCGCTTACCCCGCGCCTCGGAAAGTCGGGGGGCAGAGCACGCCGTGGTCTCCCGGGCGAAAAATGATTGAAAATCCCCGCGTTATGGCATATGGTGGACTTGGGTGCGGAGGACGCCATGGCCAAGGAAAACGTTGAAAAGAGATATGAAAAGCACGGGCAAATCAAGCCCTGCGTGCTAACCCGGGATGACATCCTGGCGTTAGCGGCGATAATCCAGGGAACCTTCACCAAGCCGGAAGTCGAAAGATATTTTCGCATCTCCACGGTCCTCAATCACACCCGGATTTTCTCCAACTCGGTCGAGGATCTCTTGAGCCTAAAAGAATTGGGGGACCGGGTGGCCGACCTGTCGTTTTGGATCGAGGGATGGGACCAGAAGACCCGCTTTGATAAAAATATTTTGCTCGATTTCAGCAAATATTCCATCCAACTCAGTGTTGAAGGCACGGACCCGGTGTGGGTATACGATACGTATAACCGCATAACCAATTTCTTAAAAAATAAGACTGCCTGGTATTGCCCCATTATTATTATGGAAAAGATTTTGGTGTTTTTCATTACTATTGTATTAATTGCTAATATCGTTATTGCATTTAAGAAAGCTGCCCCATTATATTATTTAGATAAGCTCGGGCTGTTGGTCCTCTGGATGTTTTTAGTCTTTTATGACACCAGAAAAATTTGGCCATACGCCAATATCCGGCTGAAAGAGGATAAATTCTACTTGTCCAGGGAAAATGTCGTCATGTTGGTCATGATCCTCGTGGTCATGCTGGCCATATTCGGAGGGACCATCCGGCCATTCATGCGCTAGGACCTCAGGGGACGGCCGGCCGGGGGAGAGGCGGCGGCCAGGGCCAGGCCGGGGGCCGGGAGGCCCCACGGGCGCTGTATATTACCGCGTTCTTCTTGAGCTGCTCCAAACTCTATGGCTAACTTATTGATAATCCAATTCATTTTAGCAGAAAACCGAAAACCGCAAACCGAAAACGGTATTACAGGGGAGACGGATGCTGGCCAAGGTGAAAAGCGGGGCCTTGCTGGGGGTGGATGCCTACATCGTGGAGGTGGAGGTGGACCTGGCCCCGGGCCTGCCGGCCTTCACCACCGTGGGCCTGCCCGAGACCGCGGTCAAGGAGAGCAAGGACCGGGTCAGGGCCGCGGTGAAAAACTCCGGCTATAAGTTCCCCGGCAACCGCGTCACCATCAACCTGGCCCCCGCCGACATCCGCAAGGAGGGCACCGGCTTCGACCTGCCGGTGGCCGTGGGTATCCTGGCCGCCCAGGGCCTGCTGCCGCCGGCCGCCGCCGAAGCCTATCTCTTCTATGGGGAACTCTCCCTGGACGGCCGCCTCAAACCCACCCGGGGGGTGCTCTCCATCGCCCTGGCCACCCGGGCGGCGAATCTTGCCCTGATCATCCCCCGGGCCAACGCCAGAGAGGCCGGGGTGGTCCAGGGGATCAACATCTATCCCGCTGAGCGCCTCTCCCAGGTAATGGAGTTTTTGAGCGGGCGGGAGCCCCTGACGGCCCTCACCCCGGAGCCGCCGGAGCTGGTGGCGCCGCCGCCGGCCTATGACGAGGATTTCCGGGACGTCCGGGGGCAGGAGCCGGTGAAACGGGCCCTGCTCATCGCCGCCGCCGGCAGCCACAACGTCCTGATGGTGGGCCCGCCCGGGGCCGGCAAGACCATGCTGGCCCGGAGCCTGCGCACGGTGCTCCCCCCCTGGAGCTTCGAAGAGGCCCTGGAGACCTCTAAAATTTACAGCATCATGGGGAGGTTAAGGCCCGGCCAGGCCCTGGTGCCGAGACGCCCCTTCCGGTCGCCGCACCACACCATTTCGGACGCGGGGCTAATCGGCGGCGGCAGCATCCCCCGGCCCGGGGAGGTAAGCCTGGCCCACCACGGGGTGCTCTTCCTGGACGAACTGCCGGAGTTCCGCCGCTCCACTTTGGAAGTGCTGCGCCAGCCCCTGGAAGAGGGCAAGGTCACCATCTCCCGGGCGGCCACCTCGCTGACCTACCCGGCCCGGTTCATGCTGGTGGCGGCCATGAACCCCTGCCCCTGCGGCTATTACGGCGACGTGAAAAGGGCCTGCACCTGCACCCCCAACCAGATTATCACCTATCGCTCCCGGATCTCCGGGCCGCTCCTGGACCGGATCGACATTCAGGTCCAGGTGCCGGCGGTGCCGTTTCGGGATATGGCGGCGAAGGAGACGGGCGAGGGCTCCGTCGAGCTGCGGGCGCGGGTCTTAGCGGCCCGGGAAGTCCAGGGGCGGCGGTTCCACAAAACCCGCATCTACGCCAACGCCCACATGCCGGCCCGGCTCGTCAAGCAGCACTGCGCCCCGTCCCCCGAGGCCCAGCGTTTGCTCGAGGTGGCCATGGAGCGCCTGGGCCTCTCCGCCCGGGCCTACCACCGCATACTGAAAATCGCCCGCACCATCGCCGACCTGGAAGGCGAGCCTTCCATCACCCCGGCCCACGTAGCCGAGGCCATCCAGTATCGGACGATGGACAGGAAGTTTGGGTGAGATGCTCAAGGCGGGATGCGCTGCGCTTTCCCGCCCTACGAGCTCAATATCACATAGGGAGGAAATATCAGTGGAAAGAAAGCACTTCACGATTGTGATTTTAATGTTCGTAGTGGCAATGCTACTTACCGGCTGTGCCTATTCCCCCAAACAGTCCTCAGCATCCAAGGGGGTTGTCTTTAATTATTCCATAGAAATGACGCAAAAAGCCGCAGTGGAGGCTCTTGAGGTTAAAGGATTTGATGTAACCAAATCAGATTCTACTCATGTTGAAGGCTTCAACCCCCGTAAGATCAATTATGGGGTTGCCTATGGAGGCGAAACTGTAGGTATCTGGCCCGAATCGCTCGGGAC
>PEWM01000237.1:11663-13651 GCA_002779455.1 Deltaproteobacteria bacterium CG07_land_8_20_14_0_80_60_11 | reverse complement strand
ATCCTCTATTGCAGTGCGTGTAAGGTTGTTAGACCCATCAAAAACCTGGTCAAAGAACCGCCACGCGGATGGTTGCCCAAGGTCGAAAAGAATTCTTCGGTAGGATTCGTAAATTGTGGGAATGGAAATAAATATAGGTAGTCGATGCTTGGCAATTAACTTGAGGCATTCAAAGGCAGCCAAGTGATGACTATCCATGCTATTAGCAAGAGCAAGGAAAGCACCTGTATCGATGAGCACAGCCCTTGAAGAGAGCCCCTTGCCAATCAGAGCCTGAACCATTCCTCGCTCTTCTGATATGACTTCAAAGGCTATGGTTGTTGATCGAGTCCGACAATACGAAATAGCCCTGATTTTTCTGTGAATGGGACTGACTCTGGCGGAGCCTCATCCTGCAAAAGGAACAATTCACCGTGAACCGCAAGCAACGTAACGTTGCCGATTGGTTGATTCGCTATGGGAGGCGCATATTCCGCTGTGTGGAAAATGCTATTTTCAACATCTGCCGTTGAGAATGATAATTGCATCGAAACAAACTCTGCTGATTGTACGTTTAACATATTACACTCCCTGCTGATTTGCAATCCAGCCTATTTGCTGAATGCTAAAATCGTAGGCACGAGAAAAGCCTGGAGGCAAAGGCATAGCCGATCCGGGTGGTACCTGGATTTGAACGTTTGGAGGTACATTTGGACGCTGAATCACTTTTAAATTGGTATTGAAGATATGAGAATTATCTGCGCTTTCAATAAAACCACCTACCACCGTGAGGTCGCGTACTTGCTGATCGCCCATAAATGCTGGAAGTTGAAATTTTTCCCGTAGGCAGAGTGTTTCAGCATAGGCATCAAATAGATTCCACATAATAATGGCTTCTTCTTCACTCGGATTTCGCACCCAATCGCCCATGAGCGTTATCGCTTCACGCCTACTGATTGCATGAACATGAGAATAAAACTTTTCTGTCAATGCTTTTATGATATTATCTATTCTAGCGTCATCCTCATTCATATGCAAACCGAGAAGTTGACCGGCAAGCCGACGTATCTGCATGTACACACGTTGCACGTTTCCAAGCGCCAGCGGATGCACAGTCCGGGTTAATTCTTTTAAAACGTCAATCTTATCCGAGTGTTCTGTGATCCCGGCGCGCTCCCTGCTGAGCTCGAAATAAGCCGCAACATCTTCAACACTGATCCCGAAGCGATTTGCCGGGTTAGTGGGATCGGTGGGGTTAAATTGATTACCCGTCGTGGGGTCAATCGGGCTCATTTCCGCCGCATCACTCATAATTACTTCATCTGCTCCTAAACATATGAGAGTGCCTGCGCTATGCCCCCTGAAAGGGACAAGGACGGTAAAGCGATCCGCGTGTTCCCGGATTAGATTTATAAGCGGCCAAACAGAATCTGTTGCCCCACCTCTAGTATATAAGAAGAGGTCCAGTTGAGGCACCCTGCCAATTGCTCGCAGATGATCAACAAACAAAAGGTGTGGTTCGCTAGCCATCTGCGCAGAGAAACCAGGGCAATTAGGCGGGAAAGTTTCTCTGTCCGAGAGTATATAGCAAAGAACTTTCGAACCACGTATTTGCTCCAACTGGGCTATCAATCTCTTCCTGTCTTCGTATCCCACATCCGTCCCCTTAACTGTAGTCAAGCATTTCTAGTCCTGTGCCTGTAAAAATAGGCATGGAGAGAAATTAAATATTACCACCTCAACCATTCCGTGTCAATATTTTTATATTATCTATACAAAATTTCAAGTAGATATAGAACACATATTCACAATGACTCGCTACCAGAAGCCCCTATTCCTTTTCGGGCAACTCGCCGTTGCGGTCCGGGTCCAGGTTGAACAGGCGGCGCACCAGGTCCAGTTCCTGGTGGGGGTTGCGGGGGCGGCGGTTGCGTTTCAGGAAGATGATGGGGTCGTGCAGAAGTTTTTGGGTGACGGAGGCGGTCAAGACCTCCAGGGCCTGGCGCTGT
>PEWM01000237.1:11477-11619 GCA_002779455.1 Deltaproteobacteria bacterium CG07_land_8_20_14_0_80_60_11 | reverse complement strand
CGCCCGGCAGATGGCCTCGGCCTTGTTCTTCAAGGCGATGATGGTGGGGAAGACCTCTAAGGTTTCCAGCCATAGGAGGAATTTCAGGGTCTCGGCGGCCACCAGGCGCTCGGCCTTGGTGGCTTCGTACCGGCGGCGCTGC
>PEWM01000237.1:0-11237 GCA_002779455.1 Deltaproteobacteria bacterium CG07_land_8_20_14_0_80_60_11 | reverse complement strand
ACCGCCTCACCATTGAACCGCCGGGCCAGCGCCACCCCCCGCGCCAGGGTGCGGTTGGCCACGGTGATCTGGCCGGCGCCCTGGCCCTTGAGGTGCTCCAGGGCCAGTTCCGCCATCTCCCCGGCCCCCAATAACAGGACGTTTTTGCCGGCCAGGTCCCCGAAGATTTTCTTGGCCATGGCGATGGCGGCATAGCTGACGCTCACGGCATGGTCGCCGATGCCGGTCTCGCCGCGCACCCGTTTGGCCACGGAAAAAGCCTTGTGGACCAGGCGGTTGAGGATGGGCCCGGTGGCGTGGTGCGCCGTGGCCTCCCGGTAAGCCTGCTTCACCTGCCCCAGGATCTGGGGTTCCCCCACCACCATGGAATCCAGGCTGGACGCCACCCGGAAGAAGTGCTGCACCGCCTCCCGGTCCCGGTGGACATAAAAGGACTCGTCCAGATCGCCCGGGGCAATCTCCGGGTGGCTGGCAAAAAACTCCCGGACCCGGGCCGCCGCCTCATCCGGCGCCTCAGAGACGCACATCACCTCCACCCGGTTGCAGGTGGTGTACAGCAGGCTCTCGGAGACTTCGGGCCAGCTTTTCAGGTGGTCATAGGCGTGCCCCGCGTCCGGGATGAGGCAGGCCAGCTTTTCCCTGAGGGCCACCGGCGCAGTCTTGTGGTTGACGCCGCAGAGCAGGAGGTTCATGGCTGTTGAATGAACTTGCCGAAACTGTGGTAGCCCGTGAGCCACAGGTTGGCGCCCACAAAGGTGCATACCAGCACCAGCAAACCGCAGATGGCCAGGAGCGCCGCCCGCCGGCCCCGCCAGCCCATTGCCAGGCGCTCGTGCAGCAGCACGGCGTAGATGAGCCAGGCGATGAGGGTCAGAATCTCCTTGGGGTCCCAACTGAAGAAACGGCCCTGGGTGTGCTGGGCGAAGAGGGAGCCGGAGATGATCCCCCCGGTGAGCAGGGGAAAGCCGGTGGTCAGGCACCAGTAATTGAGGTTGTCCAGTTGGGAGAGCGACGGCAGCCGGCGGTGGAAAAAGCCGAAGCGCTTGCTCTTGATCTGGCGTTCCTGGATCAGATAGAGGATGCCCCCCAGGCCGGCCAGGGCCAGGGCGGCATAGCCCGTCAGGGTCAGGCAGATGTGCACGGTGAGCCAGAAACCCTTGAGCAGGGGAGAGACGGCCCCCGGCCGCGCCGGCAGGATCAGCGTCCCCGACACCATCAGGGCCGCCAGCGGCGCTACCAAAGCCCCCAGGATCTTGATGGGGTAGCGCCAGATCAGGACCAAAAAGGCCGCCACCAGGGCCCAGGCGAACAACAGCAGGGCCTCTCCGAAGGTGGCCGCGGGCAGGGAGCCGGAGACCCAGGCCCGCTGGATGAGGGCCAGGGTGTGGCCCGCCAGGCCCCCGGCCATGACCCAGACGCCGGCGCGGTAGTAATGCTCCCGCTGGGCCAGGAAATAGGCCAGCCAGAGCCCGGTGGCGCCGAAGTAGGCAAAAAGGGTCAGATAGAGAAAAACGTTGGTCATGCGTTTCCTGAGCAGTTGTTCATGAGCCTTCGGCGCACCCGTAAATTTTGAAAATTTGGTATTGGCTGGGGGCACAGCCTTTCCAGGCTGTGCCCGGCTAATCTGCTTCCTCGGCCCAGGCTGGAAAGCCTGTGCCACCGATTGCAAGCACTTTTCGGGTCTAAAGCCGGGACTTGCTGCCGGGGTCCGGTCCGCTTCGCCTTACCCCTCCGTCCCCTTCAAGGCCTGGGACACCAGTTCCCCCAGGACCGGAGCGCTTAAGACCGAACCCAGCACCTCCTGGAGCAGCTTAAGCACCCGGGTCCGGTCCCCCTGGGCCACCGCCTCCTTCAGGGGGCTGTGCACCAGGCGGTGGAAGAGGGGGCCATTGTCGGGAAGGCCCCGGCGCTCCGCCAGCAGCCGGGTGCGCACCCGTTGGAGCAGGTCCAGGTAGGGCCCGTATTCCGGACCGAAATGCTGCTGCAGCTCCTCGCGCACCTGGCGGGCCAGGGCCGGGCTGGCGCCGCCGGTGCTGATGGCCAGGGTCAACTCGCCCCGGCGCACCTGGGCCGGGACAATGAAGGTGCAGTATTCCGGGGCGTCCGCCACATTGACCCAGATGGCCCGGGCCTGGGCCGCGGCGCTCACGGCCGCGTTGACCTCGGGGTCGTCCGTGGCGGCCATGACCAGGGCCATGCCCTCCACCTGGGCCTCGCGGAAGTCTTCCGGGAGATAGCTGATCTCCCCCCGGCTGGCCAGGGCCGCCAACTCAGGGGTCAGGGTCCGGCTGACCACGGTCACCCGGGCCCCGGCGGCCATGAGGTCGGCCACCTTGCGTTCCCCCACGGCGCCGCCCCCCACCACCAGGCAGGGCTGGTTGTCAATGACGGCAAAGATCGGGTAGGTTTTCATGGGGCAAGATGCCGGCGCGGCTCCGGGGAGGAGAGATCGGCGCCATTCCGGATATTTATCTGCATGGCTAAAATGTACCAAGCCTGCCGGTGGTATGCAAGGGGAATGCCAGGGGGGCGCGGGCCAAATCGCCCGTCCGGACCTTTGGCATTGACAGGAAGCCGAAATCTTGGTTAGATACTAAGGCAGAGAATGGCAAGCCCACCGTGGATTTAGGACTTGCGCCCTGACCATGAATATGCTTCGTCTATTGGCTATCTGGCTAACCCTGGGGGCCGCGGTCTTCTCGGGTCTTGGGGCGCCGCCCTGTTGGGGGGAACAACCCGCCATGAACCTGAGCACTGCTGATAAACAGCTCTTGCTGCAAGTGGCCCGGGACAGCATTGCCGCCCGGCTGAAGGGGAAGGCCGCCACCCCGGTGAAGGCCTCATCCCCCGTATTGGAGGAACCCCGGGGGGCCTTTGTCTCATTGCATCGCCGGGGGCAACTGCGGGGTTGCATCGGCTATATTGAAGCAGTCAAACCTCTCCTGCAAACGGTGAGGGAAATGGCGCCGGCGGCGGCTTTTCAAGACCCCCGCTTCGGCCCTTTGCAGGCCGACGAACTGGCGGACCTTTCGATTGAGATCTCCGTGCTGACCCCCATGCGGCTCATCAAGAGCACCGATGAGATTGAAGTGGGCCAACACGGCCTCTATATCGTCAGGGGCCTGAACCGGGGCCTGCTCCTGCCCCAGGTGGCCACCGAATACCATTGGGACCGCCGGACTTTCCTGGAACATACCTGCAACAAGGCGGGCTTACCCCCGGAGGCCTGGCAGGATCCCAACACCCGGATCTTTATTTTCAGGGCGGAGATTTTTGCCGATCACCCCGCCAAATAACCAGCTGCAGGTTTACGTTAGGAGCCTGAATCTCCATGACGCCCAATGACACACCTGAACCGGGACAGTTCCCGGCGCCGTTGCCGCCGCCCCCTGGGGGGCTGCTGCACCTGATCATGCGCCACCGCTTCCTCATCGTCTCCCTGGTGGTGGTGCTGTTTTTAGGGTCGCTGTTTGCCCTGGGAGGCCGGCGCGGCGGCTCGACCCCGCCGAAGCCGGCGGAATCTTCCGTGGTGGCGGCCCCCCATGGCGAACCGGCCTCGATGGTCCCCAAAGAACCAGAACTGAAACCCCTCATACCGGCCCCCCCGAAGGACGCCCAGGCGGGCGATTCCCCGGCCACACCCTCTCCTCAGGTGACCCATGAACCCACGCTGGCCCCGGCTCCCCCCAAGGCGGCGCCGAGCCACGTCCCGCCGGCTTCCCCGGCCGTGGTGACGCCGCCCCGGGAACCGGTCAAGGGGGAGGTCTTCACCCAGGCCTTGATCAAGATCGTTGACGATCAGGTGAATAAGACCTGGTTCGGATGGCGGCCCAATACCATCGTGTTCGGCAAGACGGGCCTGACGGACAACGTCAACAACCTCCAGCTGGGGGTCCTGGAAGTGGCCCGGCGCACCGTGGTGGTGCTCAACGAGCACATGACCCGGTTCGCCACCACCGAGGCCTATGATCCCCGGGTCAACGAAGCCATGAATTTCTTCATGGTCAGCCCGGATAAATACTGGTTTCCGTCCGCTTCCGGCAAGTACCGGGAGGCCATGCAAGACCTGGAGCAATATATCGGGGGATTAAAGGCGGGCCGGGCCCGGTTCTATTCCCGGGTGGATTACCTCATCGCCCTGTTGAGTAACTATAAAGACCTGTTGGGCAGCAGCTACCACAACCTCATCAAGGACACGGAAGCCGACGGCCAGACCGTCTCCTGGTTTCTGGTGGACGACTACTTCTATTACTCCCAGGGAATCTCCCTGGCCATGGCCGAGATGCTGGAGGCGGTCACCAAGGAATTCCACCAGGAGCTCCAGAAGAAGAACTCCCACAAGCTGCTGGAGGACGCCATCCACGCCTTGCACGCCGCCTCCCACCTGGAACCCTGGGTGGTGACCAACGGCGCCAAAGACGGCATCCTGGCCAATCACCGGGCCAATATGTCCACCTATATCGGCGAAGCCGAGCACGTCATCTCCACCATGATGTCCCAACTGGCCACCAATTAGGTCGGGCGAGGGGGCCGGACCTCGCGGCGGCGGGAATTTCGTTGAAATTCCCGCCGCCTTGTTTTATGGTGGGCTGACTAAGGCGCAAGGAGGTTCCCCATGCTGGTCGGCCAGATCATGAGCCAGAAGATTGTCACCATCTCTCCCGACAAAGGCGTCGGCCAGGCCCTGAAATTGATGCAAAAGCACCAGATCCGGCACCTGCCGGTGATTACGCGCAACCGCATGGTGGGGTGGATCACCTCCCGGGACCTGCGGGAGATCCTCCTGGCCTCCATGCTGGAAGAGATCAAGGTGGGAGACGTGATGGTCCAGGCTCCCATCAGTGTCACCGCCGACACCGAGGTGGAGGAGGCGGCCCGCCTGATACATGAACATAAAATCGGCGGCATGCCCGTGATGGCAGGCGACCAGCTGGTGGGGGTCATCACCATGCTGGACCTGATCTCCGCCTTCATCGCCATGCTGGGCCTGCTCAAGAGCTCCTCTCGCCTGGACCTCCTCTTGGAGAACCGGTCAGAGGCCCTGGACGCGGCCGCCCGTCTCATCAAAGAGGCGGGCGGCAAGGTCATCAACGTGGCCCTGGGGCCCACCCAGGACGACAAGCGGCCTTACTATTTCCGCCTGGAAAAAGTCAACCTGGAACCCATCGTCAACACCCTGAAGCAGCAGGGTTATGTGGTTCTGGATACCATTGCCTGAGACCGGCCCGATACCGGCCGGGGAAAATGCGGCTTTTACCGGAGGCGGGGTTGGGGTCCCCGGGCGGAGTTGGCGGTCTTCTCCGGCAGAGGGAAAGGTTCCTGACCAGCAACCCGATTTTTTCCGGCTTGCTTGGCCCGGTAATGGGCGTCATCCGCTTCTTTTACCAGGTCCTCCGTACTCATCTCCGGCCTTAGCCCCGCCACGCCGATACTGACTGTAACCTTGAAGGCTTGTTCCAGCAGGTTCATGGAAGACTGGGCGATGCGTCGGCGCAGCCTCTCGGCCAATATCGCGGCCTGCTCCGGGGGCGTCTGGCTCAGGAGCATGACAAATTCGTCACCGCCGTAGCGGCAGAGCAAGTCGGCCTGCCGGATCCCCTTCTTCAGGATAGCCGCCACTTGCCGCATGATTTTATCACCCTTCAAGTGGCCCAGGGTGTCATTGACCCGCTTGAAATCATCGATGTCCAGAAAAAGCAGCGATAGCGGGGTCTTATAGCGGCGGCTCTTCTCCACCTCATAGTGGAGCGCTTCCTTAAAATACCCATAATTATACAGGCCGGTCAACGCATCCCGGATAGCCATGCTCTTCACCTGGTCGAAGAGCACCAGATTCTTGATGCCGGCCTCCCCCTGGAGAATGAAGATCCGGAAGAGTTCGGCTTCCTCCGGGGTGAGAGGCTCGTGGCGCCCGGCCCCCGCCGCCAGAATAACCTTACCTACCTTGAGTCTCTCCCACAGCATGGCGGGGAGCGGCGTCCCGGCGGCAGGGGTTTCGGGCTGAGGCGCCACTTGCCCGAGCAGCAAATCCTGAAAGGTTTGATACGTGGCATCCGGGACGTCCGGCCGGCGCCGATGGGCCGCCAGGGGCAACTCCTCTTCTGAACCCTGGAGGTGCAGGCCCAACAGTTCCAGGGGGAGGCTGTCCCAGATGAGATTGACCAGCCCCCGGACGAGCTGGTCCCAGGTAAGGGGTCCGGCCAGGGTTTCGGCAATTTGCCTCACCTGGGTCAGCTCCCGGGACCTTCGGTTGACCAGCTCTTGCTGGGCTTTCGAGATATTTTCCACCAGTTCCCGGTTTTCCAGGGCTAAGTGACGGCGTTCCAAGGCCCGGGCCACCAGGGTCTGGAGGTCGGCCAGGCGCAGGTCCGCTTTCACCAGGTAGTCGTAGGCCCCCAGGCGCAAGGCCTGAACCGCGCTCTCCAGGCCGGCATGACCGGTGAACAGGATAACTTCCGTATCCGGGGTGTGAGCCTTGAGGTGGGAGAGGAGATCCAGACCGGAGTAACCGGGGAGCATCAGGTCCAGGAGGGCCAGGGCGAATTCCTGTGCTTGCAGCGCGGCCATGGCCTCATAGCCGTCCGCCGCCGCCATCACCGCGTACCCCTGCTCGGCCAGAAACTCCCGGAGGGTTTCCCGCAACTGGGGATCATCATCCGCCAGGAGGATCTTTTCTCCGGCCATCAGTGCCAGCCCTCCGAAGAAATCACGGTATCCTGGTGAAAGTTTTCATCGTCCACCCGGGGGTAGTCCAGGTTATAGTGCAGCCCCCGGCTTTCCTTGCGCCTCAGGGCCATGCGGATGATGAGGTCGGCCACCGTGGCGATATTGCGCAACTCCAGGAGATCGCTGGTGATGATGAAGTTCCAGTAATACTCCTGGATTTCCTGCTGGATCAAGTCGATCCGGTGCTGGGCCCGGAGCAGCCGCCGGTCGGTGCGGACGATGCCTACGTAGTTCCACATAAAGCGGCGGATTTCGTCCCAGTTGTGGGACACCACCACGGCCTCTTCGCTGTCGGTGGCGCCGAAGGGGTTCCACTCCGGCACCGGCGAACCGGGCCTGGCCAGAAGATCGGCCAGCGTCTCTTTGGCCGCCTGCGCCGCCTGGTGCGAAAAGACCAGGGCCTCCAACAGGGAGTTGCTGGCCAGGCGGTTGGCGCCGTGCAGGCCGGTCATGGACACTTCCCCCACCGCGAAGAGGTTGGAGATGTTGGTCCGGCCCCAAACGTCCGTCACCACCCCGCCGCACATGTAGTGAGCCGCGGGTACCACCGGGATAGGCTCTTGGGCCATATCAATGCCGTACTTCAGGCACTCCTGATAGATGTTGGGGAAGCGGCCCTTGACGAAATCCGCCGGCTTGTGGCTGATGTCCAGGTAGACGCAGTCGGCGCCGCTTTTTTTCATCTCCAGGTCGATGGCCCGGGCCACCGTGTCCCGGGGGGCCAGGTCTTTCAAGGGGTGGTATTTCTCCATGAACGCCCGGCCGGCGCCATCGATGAGGATGGCCCCCTCCCCCCGGAGCGCCTCGGAGATGAGAAAATTCTTGGCCGCCACGTGATAGAGGCAGGTGGGGTGGAACTGGACAAATTCCATGTTGCCGATCCCGGCCCCCACCCGGTAGGCCATGGCGATGCCGTCCCCCGTGGCGATGTCCGGGTTGCTGGTGTAGAGATAGACCTTGCCCACTCCCCCGGTGGCCAGGAGGGTGATGGCGGCCGCAAAGGTGTCCACTTCCCCGGTCAGGGTGTTCAGGACATAGGCCCCCAGACAAGACTCCTCGGCATCGGCCACCACCGCCCCCCGGCGCACCAGGCGCTGGCGGGTGATGAGGTCCACCCCCATGTGGTTTTCGAACACCCGGATGTTGGGGTGGGCCAGAACCTTCTCCGCCAGGATGCGCTCCACTTCGGTGCCGGTCATGTCCTGGGCGTGAATCACCCGGCGGTGGGAATGGCCGCCTTCCCGGCCCAGGTCATAGCCGTTGTCCTTGCCGAGATCGAAATGGGCCCCCATGTCGATCAACTCCCGGATGCGCGCCGGACCCTGGCGGACCACCAGTTCGACGATGTCCGGGTGGGACAGGCCTTCTCCCGTGGTGAGGGTGTCCTTAATGTGATATTCAAAGCGGTCATCCGGCCCCAGGACCGCGGCGATGCCCCCCTGGGCCTTACTGGTGGAGGTTTCCGTCAGCCCCTTTTTGGTCACCAGATTAACCCGGCCAAACTCCGCCACCTTCAGGGCATAACCCAATCCCGCCAGCCCTGAGCCGATTACCAGAATATCTGAGGTGTGTTCCAAGTTAGTAGGTTCCTTTATACTAACAGCCAGCTTATTGATTTATAGCGGTCAGCGGTCAGCTTTCAGTTAATTCCACTCGTTCCCAAGTCCCACTCTCCGCTCGTTCCCAAGTTGTACTTGGGAACGAAAATGGTTGCCAAGCTGAGCTTGGCCAGTAAAGGCGTTCCCAAGCCCAGCTTGGGAACGAGAAAAAGATGATATCGCCTTCGGTCACTGTTGAAATTCCGGGTTCGGCTTTTGTATTGAAGCCGGAGAATATTCCGGTTCCTGACCCCCATAAGCCCCGGCAAGTCCCTGGGCAGACAGCGCGGCCTGTGCTTCGTGCTCCGCGGCCAGCTCTTCCGGAGGCGTAATGGTTATAAAAACCTTGGAGCCGGGTGGTATGGCCAGACGTTGGGATAACTTTAAATGTTGATCATCAAGAACCTGGGCTTCGATAAATTGCATGGCCGCCTCACTTTTGTTAGTTAATGTAGGGTGCGCACCCTACACGTTAATCTTAGCTATATTTATGAACTATCTTGATTAGCCAACCCATATATCATTTTCATTAAAATAACCTGAAAAAGCATAACCTGCTGCATTCCAAAGAGCATCAAATGCTGGTCTCATTGCTTTTTGATAGTCCTGATCTGAGCCATAATCTTCTAAAGTAATCTCAGGTAATAATAATTCAGAACCATTAAGAATATAAGAGTCTTCATCGTAGGATTGCCTTCCAACATGTAAATATGTACCATAAACTTCTTGCAAAGAAAGCATAACTACAATTGGAGGGGGAACATCAAATTTTTTAAGCCCATCTAAATATCCAGGTAAAACTTCAAAAATATTATTTCCTAATTTTAAGCCAGAAATAGATTTATACCCTCTTCTGTCACTAACAAGCGAAGCTTTTGTAGCTTCTATAATTCCTGTTCTAAAAATTTGAGTATAGCCGTAACACTTCTCCCCACCTCTGAAATTTATAAACCCATCAAAATTAAACCGCGGAGTCATCGCCATGGAAGCTATGGGTCGAAAGGATTGATGATTGGTGAATATAAGGTTTACATCAAGTGTTTGTCCATAACCGAAAGCCGAGAAAGGAACTATGTGCAGAATTAATCTTCCTTCATGTTCTATTCTAATCGGACCTTCATCGGCTGATAATACTGCTAAGCGTTCTCTCCGAAACGCTCTTATACGATCATGTATAGTTGATGAACGATTAAAGATTATTCTCAATTCATCAACGCTAGTTTCATGAACCCCACTGGAATTGCGTACATAAAATTTATTTACGTTTTTATAGTTGACACGATGAGGAGGATTCAAACTTTTGGGAATTCGAATTATAATTACTAATCCACCAGCTTCTATTGAGATAGCTCTAATTTTAACTCCAGTGATTCGTGGCTCTATTGCGTCGCGTATTAAATTAACTAATCGTTGAATTTCAATATCTTGGTCGATATCTTTTATAGCTGATATCTTGGTCGGGATACCTTTTCGTTCCTCAATACCTATAATAAGGTGTCCGCCAAAAGAATTGGCAAACGATGAAATATCTTTTAAGGCTTCTTTCTTATTCTCATCTAATTTTCCATAAATATCCCTTTTGTATTCAATGGCTAACCCTTCAGGAACCCCTACTTCGATGAGCTCTTTAAGGTTGTCCTCTGCAATATCATCAAAGTTTAGATATCCAAGTGACATCAACTAGGTATCCTTATTTAATTAACAATTATTAACCCTCGTTCGTAAGTACAACTTGGGAAGGAGTAGAAAAAAATGTCTCCCCCTTTTCCTTATGCCGCGTAGCGAATGATCTCCAATTCCACGGCGGCATCGGCTCTTTGCAGGATCTCTTCCACGCGATTCATCACCAAATCGTCCAGCAAGTATTCCCGGCAGTTATCGCATTGCAGCACCGGTAAGCCTTTCAAGATCACAATGCTCGTATCGCTCACCTTGAAAGGCAAATCGGTAATCAAAGGCGTCAATTTCGAACCACATAGACTGCATCTCATGAGATGTCCCTCCTGGTTCTGAACCCCTCTTCCCACTCTTCCGGGTTAGGACGATAGGCAGTGACAATCCGAACATTAACTCCTTCCAGGTCCACGGCAAAGAGAATATGGAAGATATCCCCCTGAAACTCAGCATAGACCAGATAGCTGGGAAGATATTTGTCCTTTGGATATTCGTCTATAATTTCGTAACTTTCGCTAGACCGGAGGATAGCCTGCCTATTAATAAAACGTCCTCTTAGACGCATGTTGACGTGATAGGTCCAGAATACTTTCCCCTGTCTTACGCACCTTCGTATGAATTCTAATGGATCATCCGGGAGCTTACGTTCCAATGGGGTTAAAACTCCTCAATGCCGCCCAACATTCCGATACACTTCGTTCCCAAGTTGCACTTGGCAACGCATTTTCCCGCCAAGCTTAGCTTGGCAACCATTTTCGTTCCCAAGTGCAACTTGGGAACGAGTAGATCGGTGGCACAGGCGTCCCGCCTGTGCTTGCAAGGGTGCGCACTGCCCACCCCTGGCGGGCAATGCCCGCCCTACCTAGCTAAAATCCCAACAACCTCGCCAAATTTCCCCCCATAATCATTTCCCGCCAGTCTTCCGGCAGCCCCGCGTCCTCCATTTCTTTCAGGTAACGGCTGACGGGGAGCAGGGGGTAGTCGCTCCCAAAGATGATTTTCTCCGGGCCGACCATTTCCGCCGCCAGGCGGTAGATCTGGGGCCGGTAGAGGTAGGGGGAGGCGGCGGTATCGAAGTAGACCCGGCGCAGGACCTCGGGGCCTTCCTTTTTCATCAGGCCGTAGAAGGGGAGACCGCCGCCCCAGTGGGCCAGGATCCAGTCGACCTCGGGATAGGCCTGGATGGCCGCATACAGGGCCGGCAGCGACAGGGCGGCTTTGCCGGGGTAGTTAGGCCCC
>PEWM01000068.1:2810-3694 GCA_002779455.1 Deltaproteobacteria bacterium CG07_land_8_20_14_0_80_60_11 | reverse complement strand
CCAGGCAGGGGGCGTTGACCAACTCCGGCGGCACCGCCACCTCCGCCTCGCCGCCCTGGGGCCGGCAGACCAGCATGACCTCCTTGGGGGGAATCGTCTGGGCCAGGACCTGCCCCGGCGGCTGGTAGGCCACCAGGTAGTGGTCCGGGTTGATGACCCCGCCCACGGCGTATCTGCCCAGGCCCCAGACCGCGTTGATGAACGCCGCGTCCTGGCCGGCGGCGTCGGGCTGGCGGGTGAAGAGCACCCCGCTGGCCCGGGCCTGGACCATGGGCATCACCACCACCCCCATGGCCATCTCTTCTTCCTTGAACCCCTTGTTCTTGTAGTAAAACAGGGCCCGGGGGGTGAACAGGCTGGCCACGATATCCTTATAGCGGCTGGCCAGGGACTCGGGACCCACGTTAAGGTAGGTGGCGTACTGGCCGGCAAAGGTCAGGGTGAGGTCCTCGCCCACGGCGGAGGAGCGCATGGCCACCAGGGGCCGGCGGCCCTCCCGGGCCGCCAGGCGCTCGTAAGCCTCGGTGATGGCCGCCTCCAGTGCCGGGGGCGCCTGGGCGGCGAGGATCATCTGCTTCAGATCCTCGCTGACCCGGGCCAGGCTGTCCAGATCATCCAGGCGCCAGCGCCCCAGCAATTCCGTCAGCCGGGCCGCCAGGTGATTGTGATCCAGGAAAACTTTGTAGGCGTGAGTGGAAATGGCGAAGCCGGCAGGGACCGGCAGGCCCACCCGGTTTTTGACCTCCCCCAGGTTGGCGTTTTTGCCCCCCACCACCTCACCCATGCCGGCGTTAAGATCCTCGAAGTCAATCACCAGGGGGGCCGTGGGAATCTCCCGGCGGCGGGTGAGGACTTCCTCCACCTCCCGGCTGATGCGGGCCAGG
>PEWM01000068.1:0-2752 GCA_002779455.1 Deltaproteobacteria bacterium CG07_land_8_20_14_0_80_60_11 | reverse complement strand
GGCCGGTTTCCTGGTGGAGTTGACTTACGGCGGCGCGGATGTATTGGAGGTCAAACAGGTAGTCGCCCGACAGCTTCTCTTCCATGTCCGCCATCAGGGTCAAGACCTGGTTGTTGGCGGCGAGCAATGCCTGGAAATGGGTGTATTTTTCCGCCAGATCCGCCTGCGTTTTACCCGGCGTGGCCCTGGTAAGACGTTGCCAGGCGCGCTTCAGGGTGGTCACCATCGCTCCCCATTTCCGCTGACTAGAAAGGACTGCCATCGGCAGCCAACAATTGAAAATTATATCAAATTTTAGCTGAATTTTCCAGTCCGGTCAGGCTGGCCATGAGAATGTCTATGCGCCGGTTTACCCGCCTTACCAATGCCTTTTCAAAGAAGGTGGAGAACTTGGCTCACGCGGTATCTCTGCATTTCATGTTTTACAACTTCGGGAGAATCTATAAAACTCTGAGAGTGCCCCCGGCGATGGAGGCGGGGGGTTCAGATCATGTATGGACCTTGGAAGAAATTGCGGCGCTAACTGATTGATAATTTTTATTGAAAATAATTCTTACCCATGGCAAGTTTGGGACAGAGGCATCAAATAGCACAAAAATTATCATCATGTTAACTTTTTCCATTGATTTCCGGTAAAGGATGATGATACTAGATATTCAGCAGATTGAATCACAGATTAGAAGGATTGCAAAAACCGGATCAACGGGCGTGGCTCTCAGTAGACATTGCAGGGAAGAGCGTATGCCCGAGAGAAATGTTGACTTCCAAGATATTCTGAATGCCCTCAATTGGGGAAAAGTGGTTCATGACCCCGACCCAAATACCGATAAGAAATTTAAGGTCTTAGGAGAAGATTTAGAAGGTGTCCCCTTGTGCGTAGTTGTAATTATTTTTGGTGAAAATGCATTGCTTGTAAAAACGGTGCATGGGTGAGCCTGCCATGAGCGATATAAATTGTCCTACCTGCCGCCAAATGGGGAAAATCCATAAGGGCAAATACCACTATACGGAATCGGGTTTGCAAAATGTTTGGTTGATGGGCGTAGAGATTTTTGAATGTGGTTGTGGGGAGAATTTTGCCTTTATCCCATGTGTTCAAGAACTACACAAATTGCTTGCACAGATTTTACTGAAACAAGAAAACCAGTTATCGGGGCGCGAGATTCGCTTCCTAAGAAAACATATAGGGATGAAGGCCAAGGATTTCGCTGAACGACTTGGTGTAAAGAATGTGACAGTTTCCAGGTGGGAACAGGGAGAGACTATACCCCCAAAAACTATTGACCGATTGATTCGGTTTTTTTATGCATCAGAAATGAATCTTTCGGAAATCGCTTCAGCGATTACTAAAATTAAATTTAAGAAACATATAAAAGGCCAAAAAGAATCTCCAATTAATTTTCCCATTGATAGGATTAAAAAGGAGTCCTGCGCAGTTAATGCATAAATTTACGATTTGGTAATTTCCCCAGCGGCCTCCGGGCCGCTTTTTTATTCCTCAAAAATTGTTTCCAATTGAAATAATTCGGCCTTGGTAATCTCCCCCTTGATTAAAGGTATTTCTGAACCAGCTACCGGCCCCTCCCCCCAATTGACCGCTTCCTTCCTAATACGCCAGGAGCAGATAGACCGTGGCTATGGCCACCGTAACCAGCATGGGCGCCAGGCAGGCCTTCATGTAGGCCATGAAGGAGATGTGGTAGCCCGCCTTTTCCGCCAGGCCCACGGTGACCACGTTGGCCGAGGCCCCGATCATGGTGCCGTTGCCGCCGAAGCAGGCCCCCAGGGCCAGGGCCCACCAGAGCACCCCGGACTCCGCCCCGGGGATGTTGTGGTTGAGAAAGGCGACGATGGGCAGCATGGTGGCGGTGAACGGAATGTTGTCGATGGCGGCGGAAGCGATGGCCGACACCCAGAGGACCAGCACCACCGCCACCACCAGGTTGCCCCGGGCGAGATGCGCCACCCACTCGGCGATGAACTGGATCAGGCCGGTCTCCTCGGCCCCGGCCACCACGATGAACAGGGCCATGAAGAACACCAGAGTGGGCCACTCCACTTCGTGCTCCAGCATCTCCACGATGTCCACCCCGGAGACCGCCAGGAGCAGCATGGAACCGGTGAGGGCGGCGATGGAGGGCTCCATGTGAAACACCCCGTGGAGGATAAACAGGAGGATGGTGAATCCCAGCATCACCAGGCACTTGATGAGCAATCCCTTGTCGGTGATGCGGTATTCCTCTTGCATGTAGGCGGTGGTGCGCGCCACATCCTTGACCTCCGCCTCTTTATAGGCGCGGCGATACCAGAAGATGAAGAAGGCCGCGGTGAAGACCATGCAGACGATGACGATCCCGGTGAGGTTGTGCAAAAAAGCCCCGAAGGTGAGGTTGGCATAGGAGCCGATCAAGATGTTGGGGGGGTCGCCGATCAAGGTGGCGGTGCCGCCGATGTTGGAGGCAAAGACCTCGGGAATCAGCAGGGCAATGGGGTTCAATTTCAAGGCCACGGCGATCTCGATGGTCACCGGGATCATCAACAGCATGGTGGTGACGTTGTCCAGGAAGGCCGAGGCCACCGCGGTGACCACCATGAGGATGCCGGCCAGGACATAAATATTGCCCCGGGCCATGGCAAAGGATTTGTAGGCCAGCCACTGGAACAGGCCGGTCTTTTTCAGGACCCCGACGATGATCATCATCCCCATGAGGAGGAAGATGACGTTCAGGTCGATGGCCCGCATGGCGTCCTC
>PEWM01000025.1:4669-5365 GCA_002779455.1 Deltaproteobacteria bacterium CG07_land_8_20_14_0_80_60_11 | reverse complement strand
TCTTCTCTTGGTTTGGAATGAAGCCACCGGTTGGAAGCCGGCGCCCCTTTTGGCTTTTTCCCTGGGCTTAATAGGAATCACCGGAAAAATTAGGATTTTGGTTCTTCATCACAGGCCAGAGGCCTGTGCCACTAATATAATTTTGTTTGTAGCATCCGGTTATGATCTAACTTTTACAAATATCAGCCCCCATGCACACGGGCAACAAAAGGTAATCCCATCACTATCACATGCTAACAAACTCCCTGGCGTAAATCAATCACCAAGGGTGAGGTTTCGGCCTCCCGGTTGAGGGACCCCGGTTCCACCAGTTTTACCCTCGGTTGGACGCCGATGCCTTGGGCCAGCTTGTGGGCGATTTCTTGCAGGAGTTCCCGCTGTTTGGTCATCTTGTCGAAGAACAGTTCCTCCCGGACCTCGATCCTGACCTCCAGGTAGTCCAGGTGCCCCTCCCGGCCCACCACCAACTGATAGGCCGGCTCCTCCCCCCGGATGGCGGCCAACACCTGCCCCACCCGGCTGGGAAAGATGTTGGTCCCCTTGACGATGACCACCTCATCGCAGCGGCCCTCGATGCGGCTCAGGCGGGCCAGGGTCCGGCCGCAGGGGCAGGGGTCGTAGAACAGGCGCACCAGGTCGCCGGTCTTGAAGCGCACCAGGGGCGTGGCCTCCCGGGTGAGGGTGGTGATGACCAGT
>PEWM01000025.1:2982-4565 GCA_002779455.1 Deltaproteobacteria bacterium CG07_land_8_20_14_0_80_60_11 | reverse complement strand
GCACTCCCCGGCCACTCCGGGGCCCATGGCCTCCGACAGGGCGTAGTGGTCCAGGGCGGCGCAGAACAGGCGGGTTTCGATTTCGGCCCGCATCGCCTCGGTCCAGGGCTCCCCGGCCAGCAGCGCCAGTTTGAGGTGGAGGTTCTTGGGGTCCACCCCCATGGCCTCCATCTCGTCGGCCAGCACCAGGGCGTAGGACGGGGTGGAGACCAGGACGGTGGTGCGGTAGTCCCGCATCACCTGGACCTGGCGGGCGGTGAAACCGGGGCCGCTGGGGATCACCGAGGCCCCCAGGAGTTCCACGCCGTAATGGATGCCGAAGGCGCTGGTTAAGAGGCTGTAGCTCAGGGTCACCTGGACCACGTCGTCCCGGTCCACCCCGGCGGCGGTGAGGATGCGGGCGGCCAACCTGGCCCAGTGGCGCAGGTCCCGGCTGGTGTAGCCCATGACGATGGGGTTGCCGGGGCTGCCGGTGGAGGAATGGATGCGCACCACCTCCCGCAAGGGGACCGCAAACATCTCGTAGGGGTAGGCCCGGGCCAGATCGTGGCGGGTGGTGAAGGGCAGCCGTGCCAGTTCCTCCAGGGACTGGCAATCCTCCGGGAGGAAGCCGAGGGCGTCGAACTTCTTCTTGTAGAACTTGACGTTCTTGTAGACCCGGGTGAGGGTGGCCTGGAGCCGCTCCAACTGCATCTGAGCCAACTCCTCCCGATCCATCTGCTCCGCATCTTGGTCGAAGATTGCCATGGGCTTCGCCCCCGTTTTTAGTTTTTAGTTTTTGGTTTTTAGTTTTTGGTTTTGCGATAAAGATCTTATTTTGAATCAGAGGCTCTCTATAAACTTTTAACCTGATACCAATAGAGTAAAGCTCCGCCTAATCATGGCCAGCGCCGCTCATAACTAAAAACCAAAAACCGTCTTTAATCCTCCCGGCCCAAATAGGCCTCGATGACCCGGGGGTCCCGGCGGATATCCCGGGGAGCGCCGGCGGCGATGACCTGGCCGTGGTCCAGGACCACGATCCGGTGGCACAGGCCCATGACCAGGGTCATGTCGTGTTCGATGACCAGCAGGGTAATACCCAGGGGCAGGAGTTTCTCCATCAGGGCCATGAGGTCCTCGGTCTCCCGGGGGTTGAGGCCGGCGGCGGGCTCATCCATGAGCAGGAGCTGCGGCTGTTGGGCCAGGGCCCGGGCGATTTCCAGGCGCCGCCGGTCGCCGTAGGCCAGGGCCTCGGCGGGCTCGTCCTCCTTGCCCCCCAGGCCCACCAGTTCCAGGAGTTCCAGGGCCCGCCGCCGGTTATCGGCCAGGGCCCGGCTCACCGCCGGCAGAGGCAGGAGGGCGGTCAGCACTCCCATTTGCTGGTGGAGGTGACAGCCGGTGAGGACGTTTTCCAGCACGCTCATGCCCCCGAAGAGCTGGATATTCTGGAAGGTGCGGGCGAGCCCCAGGCGGGCCCGGCGGTAGGGGGGCAGGCCCCCCATATCCGTACCGGCCAGCCGGATTTTGCCGGCGCTCGGGGGCAGCAAGCCGTTAATCAGGTTAAAGCAGGTAGTCTTACCGGCGCCGTTGGGGCCGATCAA
>PEWM01000025.1:1904-2869 GCA_002779455.1 Deltaproteobacteria bacterium CG07_land_8_20_14_0_80_60_11 | reverse complement strand
AGGGGAAAAGGGAAAAGGGCGAAAAGGGAAAAGAAAAAAAATTGGTGCAACCGTATTTCCGCCTTTGTTCTCGTCCCCAAGCCTGGCTTGGGGGCCAGGGGAAAGACGCACGAATGTTCTTCCCCCTTTTTCCCTTTTCGCCTTTTCGCCTTTTCCCCCCTCTTTTATTCCCATACTTCCCGATATCCCTTGCCCAAGTAGGCCCGCTGCACTTCCGGGTCGTCCCTGAGGTCGCCGGCGGCGCCGTCCAGGATGATGCGTCCGGTCTCCAGCACGTAGCCCCGGTCGGCCACCTTTAAAGCCGCCCGGGCGTTCTGTTCCACCAGCAGGATGGTGGTGCCCGCGGCCTTCAGTTCCGCCAGGATAGCATAGACCTGGGTGACCATCCGGGGGGCCAGCCCCATGGAAGGCTCGTCCAGCATCAACAGCCGGGGGCGGGCCATGAGGGCCCGGCCGATGGCCAGGATCTGCTGCTCGCCGCCGGAAAGCGTGCCCGCGGCCTGATGGGCCCGCTCCTTGAGGATGGGAAAGCGCTCCCGGATGTCCTCCAGGTCCCGGCGCACTTCGCTCTTATCCCGGCGGTGATAGGCCCCCAGTTCCAGGTTGGCGGTGACGCTCAAGGTGCGGAAGACCCGGCGGCCTTCCGGCACCAGGGCCAGGCCCAGGGTGACGATGCGCTCCGGGGACATCCGGGTGAGGTCCCGGCCGGCGAACTCGATGGCCCCCTGGCGGGGCGGCAGCAGCCCGGAAATGGTGCGCAGGGTGGTGGTCTTGCCGGCGCCGTTGCCGCCGATCAGGGTCACCACCTCACCAAGGCGCACGTGGAGGGAGATGCCCTTGAGCACCGGCAAACGGCCATACCCGGCCTGGACGCTTTTTAGCGTGAGCATAATAAAGAAGGTTTTCGGTTTTCGGTTTTCGGTTTTCGGTGATTTGATGCCATGAGAATGATTGGCAATAGGGTA
>PEWM01000025.1:1022-1769 GCA_002779455.1 Deltaproteobacteria bacterium CG07_land_8_20_14_0_80_60_11 | reverse complement strand
GGGAGGATTGTCAGGATTACCGCCCCCAGCACCGACCCGGCAATAGACCCCATGCCCCCCAGCACCACCATGGTCAGGATGAGGATGGAGGTATGGAGGCCGAAGGTTTCGGGATTGATAAAGCTGATGTAGTGGGCGTAGAGGGAACCGGCCAGGCCGGCCAGGGCCGCGGCCAGGGTGAAAATGACGATCTTATATGCCGGGGAGTTGATCCCCATGACCTGGGCAGTGGTCTCGTGGTCCCGGATGGCCCGGAGGGCCCGGCCATGGTAGGAATCCACCAGGCGGTAGGTGGCTCCCAGAACCAGGATGACGGTGACGACCACCAGGATCAGGTAGAGCCAGGGCGGCTGGAAGTTCAGCCCCCAAAAACTGGGCGCCGGGATCCCCGGCAGGCCGTCGGGTCCCCCGGTGATCTCCAGGTTGAGGAAAACCAGGTCCACGATCACCCCGAAGCCCAGGGTGACGATGGCCAGGTAATCCTCCTTGAGCCTCAGCGTCGGCAACCCGAGGGCCAACCCGCACAACCCGGCCACCAGCAGGGCGGCCAGGGCCGCGGCCGGGAACGGGAAGTGCCAGTGCAGCGACACCAGAGCCGAGGCATAGGCCCCGATGCCGTAGAAGGCGGCATGGCCCAGGGAGACCTGGCCGGCATAGCCGACGATCAGGTTAATACTGACGGTCAGGATGATATAGATGCCGGCCAGGATAGCCAGATGTAGCACGTAGGCGGCCATTTCAGTCCCC
>PEWM01000025.1:0-908 GCA_002779455.1 Deltaproteobacteria bacterium CG07_land_8_20_14_0_80_60_11 | reverse complement strand
CCCGAGGAGCAGGCCCCCCAGGATGGCCCCCGGGATGCTGCCTACCCCCCCCAGGATGGCGGCGCTGAAGGCCTTGAGGCCCGGCAGCAGTCCCATGCGGGGGTAGGTGGCATTGTAGTAGATGGCCATCATGATGCCCGCCGCCCCGCTCAGGGCGGAGCCCAACAGAAAAGTCAGGGAGACCATGCGATCCACGTTGATGCCCATGAGCCGGGCCGTATCCCGGTCCAGGGCGCAGGCCACAATGGCCTTGCCGTAGGTGGTGTAACGCACAAAGACTATGAGCAAACCCATGAACCCCAAAGCCGCGGCCAGGATGGCCATCTGCAGGGTGGACACCGGCAGACCGGCGATCTTGATGGTGCTGAAGGTAAATTGGATGGGAAAGGGCCGGTCGTTGGGACCGAACAGGAGCAGGGCCAGACTCTGGAGAAAGATGGAGGCGCCGATGGCGCTGATCAGGGGCACCAGGGGATGGAACCCCCGCAGGGGCCGGAAAGCCACCCTCTCCAGGAGCACCCCTAAGAGGGCGGCCGCGGCCATCCCCAGGGCAAAGGCCAGGAAGAAATTGACTTTCCCGGTGGCCAGGAGCAGCACCGCCACAAAGGCGCCGCACATGTAGATTTCCCCCTGGGCAAAATTGATCAGGCCCAAAATGCCATAGATCATGGTATAGCCCAGGGCGATGAGGGCATAAACACTGCCAGTGGTGAGGCCGTTGATCAGTTGCTGGAAAAACATCAGGATGCAGGAAATATCCCATTAGATGCGATTTGTCACTGCGCCGCCAGGCAATCTTTTTTAACATATCATCTTTAGACCGTGCCCCACAAGGCTGTTGTGAGCTTTGACCAATCTGCGCTCAAAGAGGTAATTTCCCTTTGCAGGATGCGTCTTAAACCAGAAAG
>PEWM01000128.1 GCA_002779455.1 Deltaproteobacteria bacterium CG07_land_8_20_14_0_80_60_11 | reverse complement strand
GGGTCATTTTTCGGTTGGCATTACCAAGCAGCTCCTCACCGGCCAAACCCGCCTCACCGGCTTCGGGGGCGAGTGGGAAGTGAAGACGCTCGGCGAGATGTTCGATTTCAGCGGCGGCTATTCAGCTTCACGCGACCAGCTTTCTGCCGAAGGCTATTGCTACCTTCACTACGGGGACATTCACAAGTCAACAAAGACATTCATTGATGTTCGAGCCGAGTTTCAGGACATCCCCAAGCTGGACATTCCGCTCAAGCGTGTCTCGGCAAACTCACTGCTCGAAGATGGAGATATCGTGTTTGTGGATGCTTCCGAGGACGACGAGGGAACAAGCAAACACCTTGTCATCGTGAACAAGGACAACGTTCCATTCATTTCGGGTCTCCATACGATTGTTGCCAAAAGCAAGACAGACGAACTGGCCCACGAGTATCGACGCTACTGTTTTCAAATGCCTTCCATTCGGCAGCAGTTCCTTTTTTACGCTGTGGGCACGAAGGTTTCGGGCATAAGCAAGACGAACATTGCCAAGCTGACGATCTCCTTCCCTTCAGTCCCCGAAGAACAAACCGCCATCGCCGAAGTGTTGATGGATATGGACGCGGAGCTGGCCGCTCTGAAACAGCGCCGCGACAAGACCCGCGCCCTCAAGCAGGCCATGATGCAGGAACTGCTTACCGGAAAAACCCGAATGGTTTCGCCAAGAGGTTCCCATGCCTGAACAACCCCGCTCCGAACGCCGCACGCAGAACCGCGTGGTCTCTCTTTTCACGGATAAGACCCGACCCGACTGCCTCGGCTACCGCTACCTCGATGATTGGCACGAGCGCCCCAACAACCGCCCCATCGAGACCGCGCTGCTGCGGGAAAACCTCAAGGCCCGGGGCTACTCCGAGGCGCACATTGCCGCGGCCTTGCAGAAGTTGGAAACTGCGGCGGACGCCACGGGCATTACCCTCTATCAGGCCAACCTGCGCACCTATCAACTCCTCCGTTACCCCGTTCAAGTGCAGCTCGCAGCCTGCCAGGCGCACGAGAATGTTCACCTCGTGGATTGGGAGCATCCAGACCGGAACGACTTCGCCCTGGCCGAGGAAGTGACCCTGCGCGGCGGCTACGAACGGCGGCCCGACCTGGTTCTTTACCTGAACGGCATCGCCATCGGCGTGATCGAGCTCAAGCGCAGTTCGGTGGAAGTGGCCGACGGCGTGCGCCAGCTCATCACCAACCAGGAGGAGATTTTCAACCAGGGCTTCTTCAGCACGGTGCAGCTCGTCTTCGCGGGCAGCGATTCCCAGGGGCTGCGCTACGGCACCACCGGCACCCCGGAGAAGTTTTTCGTGGAGTGGAAAGCCCGGGACGGAGGAACAACCCCACCCTTGCCCGGCTCCCTGCTGGACCGGCCGCTGGCCGAGATGTGCGAGAAGGCCCGTCTGCTCGACCTGATCCGCAACTTCATCATCTTCGACGCCGGCCAGAAGAAGGTGCCGCGGCCGCATCAGTTCGCCGGGGTGAAGGCGGCCCAGGAGCGCCTCCGCAAGGGCGAGGGGGGCGTCATCTGGCACACCCAGGGGAGCGGCAAGAGCATCCTGATGGTGCTGATCGCCAAGTGGCTGCTGGAGCATGACCCCGAAGCCCGTGTCCTCATCATCACTGACCGGGACGAGTTGGACCAACAGATCGCCGGGGTGATGAAGAACGCCGGGGTTGTAGGCAAGGATTCGCCTTCACCCCGGATTACCTCGCGGGCGGAATTTGTCGAGAAACTGTCCGCGACCACGCCCCGGCTGCTATGCGCCCTTATCCACAAGTTCGATCTCGATCTCCGGGGCGAGCCCCCGCCGGTGCGCGGACGTTTCTATGTCTTTGTGGACGAATGCCACCGTACCCAGGGCGGCGACATGAACAAGCAGATGAAACGCTGGCTGGAGAACGCCATCTTCATCGGCTTTACCGGCACGCCGCTCTTGCGCCGCGACAAGCAGACCACCCGCGAGGTCTTCGGCACCTACATCCACACCTACAAGTTCCACGAGGGGGTAGAGGACAAGGTGATCCTTGACCTGAAATACGAGTCCCGCGACGTACCGCAGCGCCTCACCTCCCGGCAGGCCATCGATGCGTGGTTCGACCAGAAAACCAAAGGGCTAAACAATTTCCAGCGAGCTATCCTCCGCAAGAGGTGGGCCACGATGGAAGAACTGATGAGCGCGGGCGAGCGCAAGCAGCGGATCATCGCTGACATCATTCACGACTTCGGCGTGCAGCCACGCCTGAATAACGACCGGGGCACCGCTATACTCGTGGCGGCCTCAATCTACGACGCTTGCCATTACTACCGCCTTTTCCAGAATACGCCCTTCGGGACATACTGCGGCATCATCACGTCCTACGAGCCGAATCACAATGCAATCTCCCGCGAACCGGCGTACAGCGACGAGCGCTACAAATTCAACACCTACACCCAGCACGTGCTGAAGGACAGGCAGACCACGAAGCAATACGAGGATGAAGCCAAGCGGCGCTTCATTGAGGAGCCTGCCAATTGCAAACTGCTGATCGTGGTGAGTAAGCTCTTAACGGGCTTTGACGCGCCTTCCTGCACCTACATCTACCTCGATAACGAGATGCGGGACCACAACCTCTTCCAGGCCATCTGCCGGACCAACCGTCTCGACGGCGATGACAAGGATTACGGCCACATCGTCGATTACAAGGAACTGTTCGAACAGGTGCAGAACTCCATTGCGGTTTACAACTCAGACGAGCTGGACATCGACGAGGGGGGCGGGCAGTCCAATGTCATCTTGAAGGACTGGTTGCAAGAGGGTAAAGCCCAACTCGATGCCACTCGTGAAGCGCTCCGCTATCTGTGTGAGCCAGTGGCGCAGCCGCGAGAGATGGAGCACTATCTCCATTATTTCTGCGGCGACGCCAACGATCCAAACGCCCTCACTACCACCGAGCCGCTACGGATTTCCTTTTACAAGGCGGTAGTCTCCTTCCTCCGTGCTTACGCCGCAATTGTCCAGAACCTTGCTGAAGCCGGTTATTCCGACGCCGAGATCAGCGCATTGGAAAATGAGACCAAACTTTACAGCGACACCAGGGAAGCGATTAAAAGGCACTCGGGAGAGGAACTTGATATCAAGCCCTATGAGGCGGACATGCGCCACCTCATCAACACTTACATCCAGGCCGATCCCGCCGCCGACTTGGGCAATCTGAGTTCACTCTCACTCACGGAACTGATCATCGAGACCGGCATCCACGATGCCATTGCCCGGAAGCTGAATAAGAAGGGCAAGCTCTCGAAGAATGCTATCGCCGAGGGGATTATCAACAATGTCCGCAAGACGATCATCCGCGATCAGCTTACCGACCCGAGATTCTACGCGGAAATGTCCAAGCTGCTCGCCGATCTCATCAAACAGAAACGGGACGACACGGAGTCGTACGAGAAGTTCCTGAAACAGGCAGAGGCACTGGTGAAACGGCTGGCAAAAAAGCAGCCTACCGCAGGCATTCCTGCAATGCTCCACGGCAAGCCGGAAGCCATCGTGCTCTTTAACAACCTATCGAGCATTCCGACAGAAGGATTTCAGTGCCCGGCAGACGGAGACAAGAAGGCTGAACTCGCCCTCGAAATCGATCTCGCCATGCGTGAGCGGGCACCCGCCGGATGGAAAGGCGACGAGACGCGGGAGAAGCAGGTGCTCAATGCGCTGTTCCCCATCATGTTGCGGGATCGCACCGCGACGCAGGCGATCTTTGAGATTATCAAACATCAAGGCGGCTACTGATGACTGAGACGATCCACATCGGTGACCTGTCGATTCAGGTGACGAAGAAGGATATCAAGCATGTCCACTTGTCCGTTCATCCGCCCGACGGGCGCGTCACCTTGGTTGCACCAACCGCAACACGTCTCGAAGTGGCCCTTGCCTACGCCATCAGTAGGCTGAGTTGGATACGCCAGCAGCAGCGGAAACTGAAGAACCAGGCACGCGAAACGCCCCGGCAATTCATCGAGCGCGAGAGTCACTACTTCTGGGGGCGGCGTTATCTTATGACCGTTCTCCACCGGGACGCCAAACCTTGCGTAACGCTCGACCACAAACGCATCACCCTGATATGGTTGAAAGTTGTCAAGTAGGCGCGAGGCTCCCTTGTTTTTTTGTTAAGCTGCGAGATGATTCTCAGGCCCCAGCGGGGCGGGACGCTTTAGCGACGTTTGATCACTCTGATATACGCGGGTTGGTTACCGCCTGACCTGGCTTCGTCACGGAGCTGCCTCTCTCTAACGACGGGAGTTTCGGCTGTAGCCTATTCCCCTAGGGTGAACGAGGGCTCTCCTTACCGTGGTCGCACCCCGGTGGGGCCTGAGAATTTTTTTCTTTTTCTTTAACTGCGCCTTTGCTTTGGCTTTTTTCTTTAAGTCGTTACCGGCTCGACGGCTTGGCCGATGGCCCAGATAAAGGCCGCCAGTTCCCGGGCGATGGCGGTGACAATGGTTTGCTTGGCCTTGCCCCGGGCCAGGAGGCGTCGATACCGGGCGCACAGGCGCAATTGTGCCTTCCAGGCGAGTTGGCGGATGCTCTCCGGCAAGCCCTCCTGGCGCTGGAGCAAGGGTCGGGTGACCCGGGCTCGCAAGCGGTAGGCCCAGGCCGCCTCCACCAGGACCCGGCGTGCATGACCGTTGCCGGTTTTGGTGATATGGCCCCGGCGCACGGAGGCGCCGCTGGAGTATTCGGAAGGCACCAGCCCCAAATAAGCCATGAGTTCCTTGGGGTTGTTAAAGCGGCTCAGGTCCCCCACTTCGGCGACCACGGTGACCGCCACGATGAGCGACACCCCGCGCAGGGCCTGGTAGGCGGCGACCAAAGGCCCTCGGCGCCATTGGGGGATGAGTTCCCGGATTTGCCCGGTGAGGCGCTGCACCCGGGCGCTGGCCTCGCGCACCGCGTCCAGGTATTCCTGGAGAACGATCTGTTGGGCCGGGTGCTCCATGACTTGCTGTAACAGCCAGCGCCAGTGGCCCCGGCCCCAGGTGGTCTTGCCGGGGTAACGGCGGCCGTGGCGCAGCAACAAGGCACCGGTGCGTTGCTTGGCCCGGCGCTCCACGCTGATGGCGTCCTCCCGGGCCCGGCTTAGGTCCCGCATGGCTTCGTCGTCAGCGTCCGGCACCTTAACCGGGGTCAGTTCCCCGGCCCGGAACAGCCGGGCCAGGGTCAAGGCGTCCCGGCGGTCGTTTTTCAAACGGTCGCCGGGGCGCCGGGGGATCAGAGCTGGAGCGGCCACCAGGCAAGGCCAGCCTTGCCCGGTAAGGTGACGATAGACCTGATAACCGCAAGGGCCGGCTTCATAGGCGAACCGCAGTTCGGCACCCTGGGCCTGAAGCTTGCGGGTCACCTTGTCCAGGGCCTCCAGGTCGCCGCCGATACGGCCGTAATACCTGACTTCGCCGCCGGAACCGGCCTCGGCAATGGCTACATCCACGGACATTTTATGGACATCCAAACCCACATACAATACACTCTTTCCCATGGCCTGCCTCCTTGGTTGTGGCTCTGTGCTGTTGCTTTTTGTGGCTCACAGCTTAACCCACGTTTGCAAGGTTCGCAGGCCTTTAACTTTTAACCATTATGTCTAACGGTGCGACCGGGCAGCGATGCCAGAAGGCGCTCAGAGGTGATCCACGAGTGGCACAAATCGATACTTCACGAGGTTGTGCCCACGTTGATCAAGAAATGGGAGCCGAAGCTGGAGGTGAAAGTTGCCGACTATTTCCTGCAACGGATGAAAACCAAGTGGGGAAGCTGCAACTACAAGGCGGGACACATCCGCCTCAACACAGAACTGGTGAAGAAGCCGAAGGATCTGCTCGAATACGTTATCGTTCACGAAATGGTGCACCTGCTGGAGCCAACACACAGCGAGCGCTTCATGGCCATCCTTGGGGAGCATTACCCAACCTGGCGCGAAGCCCGCGCTGAGCTCAATGAGCTGCCGCTGACCGCCGAGGTGTGGAAGGAGTGATTTTTTTTTGAGCGGCCACTTTTTTTACCCCGTAGCCCTTATCGGTATGATTTTGGCCCCGGACTTGATCCCTTCCAGGTAGTCGGCCCAGGCCTGCATCATCTTCTTCCGTTCCGGCATGAATTCGGCATAGTTGTACGCCGCACGCACGCTGTTTCTTTCGGCATGGGCAAGTTGGCGCTCGATGGCGTCTCGGTTCCACCCGTGTTCATTCAACAATGTGCTGGCCATGCTCCTGAAACCATGGCCACTCATCTCATCCTTGGCATACCCCATGCGCCGCAGGGCGGACAAAATAGCGTTGCTGCTCATCGGCCTTGAATCGGTCCTGGGGCTCGGAAAGACATACCTGCCATGCCCGGTCAAGGGGTGGATCTCCCGCAGGATGTCCAGGGCTTGTCTTGATAACGGGACGATGTGCACGGCGCCCGCCTTCATTTTCTCTGCCGGGATTCTCCATTCTGCCGTCTCAAGATTGAATTCAGACCACTCGGCCTGTCGCAACTCCCCCGGCCGGACAAAAACCAAGGGAGCCAATTGCAGGGCGCAACGGGTCACGATACCACCCCGGTAATCGTCAATGGAGCGCAGCAATCCGGCGATTTCCTTCGGGTCAGTGATGGTTGCCATGTGTTTACCAGAGGCCGGAGGGATAGCACCGCGCAGATCCCCGGACGGATCGCGCTCAGCCCGGCCGGTGGCTATGGCATAGCGGAAGACTTGGCCGCATACCTGTTTCACTCTGTGAGCCGTCTCAAGGGCTCCTTTAGCCTCGATTCGTCGGAGCGCCGCCAGCAGTTCCGGCGCTGTAATGGTTTTTATTGGTCTGGCCCCTAACCAGGGGAAGATGAAAAGCTCAAGCCGCCGGATGGTTGTCTTGGCGTGACTGGTCGCCCAGGAAAGTGAAAATTTGGCATACCACTCCCGAGCGATGATCTCGAAGGTCTCGGTCTCTTGGTTGCCCGCCGCCTTCTGCGCCTTCTTGGTCTCGCTGGGATCAATACCATTGGCCAGTAGAGCACTTGCCTGGTCCCGCCTCTGCCTGGCCTCGGCAAGTGAAGTTTCGGGGTATGTGCCGATACTAAGTGACTTCTCGCTACCCCCAAAACGATACTTGAACCGCCAGAGCCTGCCGCCAGTCGGAGTTACCAAAAGAAAAAGACCCCCACCGTCGAAAAGTTTTTGGGGCTTTTCTGTCGGCTTGGTCGTTCTGACCTTGGTGTCAGTAAGCGGTGCAATCCTTTTAGGCATAGGGTTTCCCTCCTTTTTGGGGGTATCTCCGTTGGGGGCAGGGGCAAATACCCCTACACATACCCCCAAACCTTTCGGATTTTACTATATCAAGATGAATGTTATTGGACAACGGAAAAAGAGAAGGGCCTGATTTATCAGGCCCTTCCGGAAGGTATCAGATGGTAGTGGATTTAATCTTGGTGGAGGCGGCGGGAGTCGAACCCGCGTCCGCCAATAGTCCCTGGAAGCTTCTACATGCTTAGCCGGCGTTTTAGTTTCGCCCCTGAAGACTTCCACCGGCAGAATTCTTAGAGGCTAGCCCGCTAAGTTTTCGTCCGCCAACCCGCAGGCTTTATTGGCGGCTTTGCCAGGATAACGTCATCTCAGGGCCCTCTCCCGGCGTCGAACCCCAGATGCTAGCCTTAAGCGGCTAGAGCGTAGCCGTAGTTGTCGGCACTTATGGTTTCCCTACCCGTTTAACGAGCGGACAGGACCTCGGCATGCAACTTACAGTTCTCCATTTACGTCGAAGCCGTTACGCCCCCTTGGATATAATTATAAGCATTATTCAGGTTTCCGCAAGCCCCCCCGGCCGCGGGTAAAATCAAGCCTTAACCAGCGGATGGCTGTTTGGGGCTCTTTTTCTTTTTAGGTTGTGAAAATCCATTTTCTCCCAATGCTTTCTGATGAAAACGAGAGATAAATATATCGTTCAATAGAGCCCTATCAAATTCATTGACATTCTCAAAAGATAATTTCTTTAACAAAGTCTCTTTTGAATATTCGAAGGCCAATTTACCAAAGGCTTCATCCAAAAACGAAACTGAGGCAATGGTGATATTATCCAAATCGATAATGATTTTATCCTCATTATCCCAAGCACCCTTGATCATCTCATTTATTATTTTACCATCTTCCCTGGTGATGGTTTTCTTCTTGCCACATTTATCATTTAGATTTATTTTCATTGCACACCTCTCTTTAAAACAGAAAATTCTTTTCTCCAACAAGAAAGTATAATCCTTCCTTATCAGTATTTATAACAAATTTAACCACAGTTCCGGTAAATGGTTTTGACATTTTTTGTTTCAATATCTTGCCATGATCATATTTCCAAAAGACCTTCCCGCGCCCAGATATTATGCACATTTGGCCTTCATTAACCTTAGCGAAACCTTTTAAATGACTTAACCCAAGTCCTGCCCTACCAGGTCGAACTGAAACCCCCTCTGTAGTGGCAAGAATAATTGCATCATGCGAGTTACTCAATTCATACTTATTAGCTTTTTTAAGAGATCGTAGAATACCTATACCACGATCAGCTATACATAGACGCAGTTGCTTTCTGTTCGGATAAGTATAAGCGCATACATAATAATCTTTTACCCCACTATGCTCAACTACATTTGTCATCAGCTCATTTAAGCTAAGACGTAAGGAATAGTTGAGGCCCGGGGAAATTTTTACATGATATCCAATCATTTCAGTTAATGTTTCGGCAATAAGTGCATCTAATCCTTTCACCCTTCGCAGTTGAAACGTTCCAGTTTGCATTCTATCTGGAACAATATCAGTATCCAAATGAAATAAACTATTAAATCCGATAGATACAAGGAATGCTTTGAGCGAAGGCTTCATGGGTTCTATATAAGAACACTTCTTTCCTTTGCGAAAACATTCGTCAATCGTTGTAGTGAGCATTACAACGCCAAAAGGGGTAAGAGATTCTGATTTACTAAGATCAAATATAACCTCTTTATCCTGGGTGTTCTTTGCCAAACTGTATAATCGAATCATTGTATCTGAAAAAGCGATGCTTACCCTCTTGGGATATGCCAAAATAGTCATTTATGACCGATTCCCTTGCACGGGAAATCCGCGTGTGCGGGTTATTTTATCTTCTTTTCGGAAAATTCTCTATAATATTTCGGCAAAACCTCAAGCAAGCTTAAATCATTTGTCCTAAGATATTGTCCCATTAATGATTCTCACTTGCAATAGCAAATTAGGACAGTACCCGGCGCCGCCAGGCGGTTCTTAGGGCTCCGGCTGATTCCAGGGCGCCCGTCAGCGGCTCTCCCGGAATTGGCGGGCGGCCCCCATCAAGCGGTAGACCGAGGCGCCGGAGAGGGCGGCGATGTCTTCGGTGGGGAAATACCGGGGGATGGTTTCATCGAACAGGATGGTGGCCTCGGGAGGGAATTCCTCGTCGCCCCGCCACAGGACATGGGTGATGGGCGCCCGGGGAAAGGCCATGAACCGGGCGGCGGCATCGCCGAGGGGCTGGGGTTCTCCCCCTAAAGTTGCCGCCACCTTGGCGTAGAGCGGGAGGTCGTGGCCGAACGCCTCCAGCAACGGCTTTTTGGCCCGGGAGATGAAGGCGGACCAGTAGAAACCGCCTGCCGGGACCTGGCGGAAATCGATGGTCCGGCCGGTTAAGGGTTCTCCCGAGGCGTGGAGCAGGTAGTGGAGGATGAGGATTTGCTCCGGGAGGGAGATTTCCCCCTGGCCGTTGCCCGGGGTGACAATGACCGCCGGCCAGGTGATGCGCCGCGCCTGGCCGAAATAAGGTACGAGGAGGCCCTCTTGGGAAGAGTCGACAAAGTGTTGGGCGCCGGTTCGGTTCTCCAGGCGCTGGGGATTGAGGTTTTTCAATTCCGCCACGGCCAGGGCGATGGCCGCCTTATAATCATCGCTGCGGGGCATGCCGTCTCCTTCACGGTCTCCGGATCGAGCGGGCCCGGCAGCCGGGCAAAGTCCGGCGTTCCTCGAGGCCGCCCGCCTTCGCCCGGTGCGGTCGCGTTCAGCCGGAGTTCAACTTTTTATCCGGCTCCTGATTCAACTCCAGTTTGATCGCATCGTAGCAAGCATCACAGATGGTGTGAGTCATCCGGGGCATCGAGTGGTTTCCAAAGAGGTCCAGGGCCTCGATGGCCGCCTCGATCTCCCCCCAGCCCCGCCCCGGAATATTTATTTTTTTGCACCAGCTGCAGATTTTCAAGAATTCCCCGGATCTGTCCCGGGAGATATCCAAGACGTTAAGGGGTTGACGCCATTCCTGCCGGAGTATTTGCGCCATGAATCGGATGGCATCCCCGGCTAATAAGGAAAGCTGCATTTCCATGAAACGCCGGCAATCGGGGGAATCACACCGGAAGGGGAATTTGACCGGGGATTTGCCGGCCCGGACCCTGGCGAAAATCTGTTTATATAAATAGACGGTTTCCCGCCCCTGAATAAAACGCCAGATGGGCTGATCCAGGACTACGGAGGCGGTTAATTGGGGGGCGGTATTTTCTCCGGCGAAAGCCAGCCAATCGGCGTTGACGTGGAAAATTTTATCGGCGTCGTCGATGATCCAGATGAAGCTGCGATGATCCTGGAGGTTGCTCATAGTTCCGACAATCCGGGAGTGCGGCCGTTATCTGAGTCCGTCGCCGCCAGAAAAACACCCGGAGTCCATCCCATCCGTACCCGGGGGCAAGCGCCGCCGAGTCGCCTAGTATCGGGCCGGCGCGGTCCGGCAAACCCAGGGCCCGGCGCCTTGATCCCGTCCATCCCGCCCTTCCGGTGAGGTGACCCGGATAATCAGCATATCATATTTAGAGAATAGCTAAGAAAATTTCTGTTGACACGGGGGAATGGATAATTTAGGTTAAAAGAAGTCGAGGAAATCAAGCCCATGCAATCCATCTGGTCCGGGACCCCGAATTTTTATTTTAGCTATTATTATTTTACCGGGCCGGGAGTGCGCCTCGACTTTTAAAAGAATGTAGGCACAAGGAAAAAAATCTTTTAAAAGCCGTGGCGCAGGCGAGGCGACCACGGCTTTTTTTATCGGCGGCCGTGGGGCCTCAGGGCCTCTCAGGCACCGCGGCGAGGGAGGAGAAAGTGGTCGGCAAACAGATTCGCATGGAACGCATCATGAACCGGGACACGGGGCGCACGGTGATCGTCCCCATGGATCACGGCGTCACGGTTGGCCCCATTGAAGGCCTCATCGACATGAAGACCACCGTCAATGCGGTGGCCAGCGGCGGGGCCAATGCCATTTTGATCCACAAGGGGCTGGTGTCCAGCGGCCATCGCCGCCGGGGCAAGGACGTGGGGTTGATCATTCACCTGTCGGCCTCCACCGCCCTGTCACCCTATCCCAATGCCAAGACCCTGGTGTGCACCGTGGAGGAGGCCATCAAGCTGGGGGCGGACGCCCTCTCCATTCACGTCAACGTGGGGAACGGCTCCGATCAGGAGATGCTGTCTGACCTGGGCCGGGTGTCCCGGGAAGCCCGGGAATGGGGGATGCCGCTGTTGGCCATGATGTACCCCCGGGGCGAGAAGATTAAGGATGAATACGACCCCCAGGTGATCATGCACGTGTCCCGGTTGGGGGCGGAACTGGGGGCGGACCTCGTCAAGGTCTCGTACACCGGTTCGGTGGAGTCTTTCCGCAAGGTGGTGGCGGGCTGCCCGGTACCGGTGGTTATTGCCGGCGGGCCCAAAATGAGTTCGGACCGGGACATTCTGGAGATGGTGCAAGGGTCCATCGAGGCCGGGGGCGCCGGGGTGTCCATCGGGCGCAATGTCTTCCAGCACCGTGACCCCAGCCGCATGGTGGGGGCGATCAGCCTGCTGGTGCACGAAGACTCCGGCGTTGACGAGGCCCTGTCCTTTCTCCAGGCCGGGTGAACAAGGACGCCGCCATGAAACAGCTATGGATCAGAGTTAACCCCTGGGACAAAAAGCTCGTGACCACTGCCCTGGAGAGCGGGGCGGACGCGGTGTGGGTCCCCCAGGGCCGGACCGAGGAGGTTAAGGCCCTGGGGCTCATCACCGTGGTGGCGCCGGACGGCGACCTGGCGCCGGGCCGGGACGTCCAGGAAGTGGCGATTTCAAGTACCGCGGATGAGGCCGAGGTCATCCGCCTGGCCCGCCAGGGACCGGTGGTGGTGCATACCTCCGATTGGACCATCATCCCTTTGGAAAATCTGGTGGCCCAGAGTCACAATATCTTTGTGGAGGTCAGCGATGAGGACGCGGCCCGCACCGCTTTAGGGGTGCTGGAAAAGGGGGTGGACGGCCTGGTGGTCACCGATGCGACGCCGGCCATGATCAAAAAAATCGCCCGCCTGGTGAAAGAAGCCTCGCCGCCGGTGGCCTTGACCACCGCCAGGATCACCCGCTTGCAGTCCCTGGGCATGGGCGACCGGGTCTGCGTGGACACCTGCAGCAACATGGGTTTGGGGGAAGGGATGCTGGTGGGCAACTCTTCGGGGGGCCTGTTTCTGGTGCATGCCGAATCTCTTCAGAATCCGTACGTCGCCCCCCGGCCCTTCCGGGTCAACGCCGGGCCGGTACACGCCTATATCCGGGTCACCGGGGATAAGACCAGGTACCTGGGGGAACTCACGGCCGGGGATGAAGTCCTGGTCGTCAACCACCAGGGGCGCACCACCCCGGCGGTGGTGGGCCGGGTCAAGGTGGAGCGCCGCCCCTTGATGCTGGTGGCCGCCGACGCCGGCGGCCGGGAGATAGCCACCATTTTGCAGAACGCCGAGACCATCCGCCTCACCCGCGCCAGCGGCGAGGCCGTGTCCATTGTCACTTTACAGCCTGGGGATGAGGTGCTGGTAGCCCTGGAAGAGACGGGCCGCCATTTCGGCCACCAAATCCAGGAAACCATCCTGGAGAAATGACTATGACGGAAAAGACGGAAAAAGAAGCCATCAGAAACCGGATTGACGCCCTGGACCAGGAAATGCTGGCCCTGCTGAACCAGCGCCAGACCCTGGCCCAGGCCATCGGGCGCCTCAAAAACCAGGAAGGCCGGGGCACCCTGGATTTTCAGCGGGAAGAGGAAGTCCTGGCCCACCTCATGCACCTGAACCCCGGCCCTCTGAGCCCCTCGGCCCTGCGCAATATCTTCCGGGAGATCATCTCCGCCGCCCGGGAGGTCCAGATTCCTTTCGGGGTGGCGTTCCTGGGGCCCGAGGCCACCTTTTCCCATCTGGCGGCCCTGAAAAAGTTCGGCCGGGCCACCCGCTTCGGCCCCATGACCGCCATCCAGGAGGTCTTTGCCGAAGTGGAGAAGGGCAAGTTCCAATATGGGGTGGTACCCATCGAGAATTCCACCGAAGGCATCGTCAACATCTCCATGGACCTGTTTGCCGAGACCTCGGTGAGGATTTGCGGGGAGATTTTCCTGGAGGTCTCCCACGACCTGGTGTCCAAGTCCGGGCAGCGGGCCGACATCGAGGTAATTTACACCCACCCCCAGGCCCACGCCCAGTGCCGCCGCTGGCTGGGGACGCATCTAGGGGAGATTCCCATCCTGGAGGTAGCCTCCACCGGGGTGGCGGCCCAGAAGGCGGCCAAAAACCCCAACGCC
>PEWM01000090.1:1943-3457 GCA_002779455.1 Deltaproteobacteria bacterium CG07_land_8_20_14_0_80_60_11 | reverse complement strand
CACAAGGGTGCGCACCCTGATATGGTTCAAATTCAGTAGCACAGGCCTCCGGCCTGTGATGGACACAGGCTGGAAGCCTGTGCCACTATTGAACAGCCGGGGGCGGCTGTTCCACATTACCGAAAACCGGAAACCGAAAACCCTCTTTCACCCTCCCACCACCATCACCTTGGTGCCCACGCAGCTGACCATGAAGTTGTCGGGGAAGGCCACGGCAAGTTTCGTCAGGGCCTTAAAGCCGGTGCAGTGACCGGCCATGATCAGTTCCGGATTGATCTCCCTCAGCCCCTGGATGGTGTGCTGAATCACTTCATCGCCGTGGGGGGTGAGGTGGAACCCCCCTAGCACCAGAGAGACCTTGTTGATACCCGTGAGTTTCTGGGCGTATTTCACCATGTTGACGATGCCGGGGTGGCTGCAGCCGCCGATCACCACCAGTCCCCGTCCTTCCACCACGGCCACCAGGGCCTGCTCGTCGGGGAACAGGTCTTGTTCTTCCTGGCCGGCCACCTGGCGCCGGAAGCCGGGCAGCGGTTTTTCGTAGCCGGTGGTGGTCTCCACCGTGCCGGTGAGCAAGGCCTGGTCCAGGACCAGCTGGGGGCCCAGGTTTTCATGAAGCTCCACGTTCGCAACCACCAACTGGTCCAGCGACAGGACCCAGGGACCGATGCGGCCCCGGGGGGTGATGAGGATTTTGGGGAGAAACACGTCCTTATGGAGATAAACGGGAATGGGGCCGCCGGTGCGTTTGGCCAGGAATTCGAACAGCCCTCCGTAGTGGTCCGGGTGGCCGTGGCTGAGGGCCACCGCGTCAATGTCATTCACGTCGTGTTCCAACGCCTCCAGATTGTTGAACAGGGGCAGGGGGGAGTTGGCGGCGTCCATCAGGATGCGGCTGAGCTTGCCCCGGCGGTTCAGGGTGATGAGGTAGGCCAGCCCGTGGGCCGCCAACAGCGGTTTCTTGAGGCGGCCGGGGACCACCCGTTCCACGATGCCGGGACGGGAAGGCTCGAAGACGTCGAAAAAGTTGTCTACCAGGATTTCAACGGTAACAGCCTGGAGGGCAGGGATTTTCATGGGTTCCTCCTGTGACGATTAAGAGAAGTAGGCGGATAGCCGCCGGGGGCGGAACGTCCCTGCCGGCCGGTCGGCGGATAATCCGCGCTTGGCCTTTGGGGAAAAATCTGTTAATAATTATCTTAACTTTCCCTAAAATAAGCGCCCCCGGGGGTGTCTGTCAAGCAATTAGGCAAGCCCTGGAAGGAGTGACGCATGCCCACCTATGAATACAAGTGCAAGGACCACGGCCATATTTTTGAAGTTGAGCAGAAAATGAGCGACCCGCCCCTCACTACCTGCGAGATTTGCGGCGCCGAGGTGGAGCGCCTCATCGGCATGCCTACCATCTTTGTCAAGGATTCGGCCAACAGTTCTTATAAGAAGGACTTCCGCTCCGACATCCACAAGTATGAGGCGGCGTGTGAGGGGGCCTTTGGCGCCACCCAAAAAGACAA
>PEWM01000090.1:0-1914 GCA_002779455.1 Deltaproteobacteria bacterium CG07_land_8_20_14_0_80_60_11 | reverse complement strand
AGCCCAATACCTGGGTGTAGGGCGCTTCATACAGCCAGCCTCAGTTAAGTGATCAGTAATGCCGGAAATTAGCCGATTTTATGGCATTATTATTGCTATGTTTGATGGTGAATAATCAACCTCCTCGTAAAATAGCGCCCCTCGATTAGCAGGTGCAACCGATGTATTATGATGCGGTGTCAGCCGAATATTTAGAGAATTATAAATTAAAGATATGGTTTGCCGATGGCAAATCAGGGATTGTTGACTTCACGCTTTACATCCGGAAGGGGGGAATTTTCGGCAAGTTAGCTGATTTGGAAAATTTTAAGAGGTTTACCGTAAACCAAGAATTGGGGGTCATAACCTGGGATGGGGAAATAGACATCGCTCCCGAAACCCTTTATAGCGCAGCCACCCAGAAACCTTTACCTCAATGGGTGGAAAAGGCGGGGCTCAAAAGGAGTGCTTGAATCAGCGGTTGACGTTGTCATAAAACCAAGGGCGCACGCGGTGCGCCTTTTTTTTGCCGGGAGAAATTATACTCAGCGGTTCATAGCCCCCAGAAATTCGGCGTTGTTCTTGGTCCCCCGCAGTTTTTCCAGCAAAAATTCCATGCTGTCCACCGGGCTCAAAGGCGACAGGAGCTTGCGCAGGATCCAGATGCGGTTGAGGTCCTCCGGCGCCAGCAGCAGCTCTTCCTTCCGGGTGCCGGAGCGGTTGATGTCGATGGACGGGAAGATGCGTTTCTCGACGAGCTTACGGTCCAGGTGAATCTCCATGTTGCCGGTGCCCTTGAATTCCTCGAAGATGACCTCGTCCATGCGGCTGCCGGTCTCAATCAAGGCGGTGGCGATGATGGTGAGGCTGCCGCCTTCCTCGATGTTCCGGGCGGCGCCGAAAAAGCGTTTGGGCCGCTGCAGGGCGTTGGCATCCAGCCCGCCGGAGAGGATCTTGCCGCTGGCGGGCACTACCGTGTTGTAGGCCCGGGCCAGCCGGGTGATGGAATCCAGCAGGATGACCACCTCCCGCTTGTGCTCCACCAGGCGCTTGGCCTTTTCCAGGACCATTTCCGCCACCTGGATGTGGCGCTGGGCCGGCTCGTCAAAGGTGGAACTGACCACTTCGGCCTTGACGCTGCGCTGCATGTCCGTCACTTCTTCGGGCCGCTCGTCGATGAGCAGCACGATAAGCACGACTTCGGGGTGGTTCCGGGCGATGCTGTTGGCCAGGTTCTGGAGGAGCATGGTCTTCCCGGTGCGGGGGGCGGCGACGATGAGACCCCGCTGGCCCATACCGATGGGGGTCATCAGGTCCATGATCCGGGCGGAGTAGTTGTCCGGGTCCGTCTCCAGCTTGAGATGCTGGTCGGGATAGAGGGGCGTTAAGTTGTCGAAGAGAATCTTATCCCGGGCGACCGCGGGGTCCTCGAAGTTGACCGCCTCCACCTTGAGAAGGGCGAAATAGCGCTCCCCCTCCTTAGGCGGGCGAATCTGCCCGGCAATGGTGTCCCCGGTGCGCAGATTGAAGCGGCGGATCTGGGAGGGCGAGACATAGATGTCGTCGGGCCCCGGAAGATAATTGTAGTCCTGGGCCCTGAGGAACCCGAAGCCGTCCGGCAGGATTTCCAATACCCCCCCGCCAAAGATGACGCCGTTCTTCTCCACCTGGGCCTGCAGGATGGCGAAGATGAGATCCTGCTTGCGCATCCCGGCCGCGCCTTCCACGCTCAGGTCCCGGGCCAGAGAAGTCAGATCATTGATCTTCTTGTGTTTCAATTCCGATAAATTCATGGTTACCTCTTGGTCATGCATACCTATAATTCCTACACTGGGAGATATTTAGTTGTCGATAAACTGATAGGTTACCAACTATGATGTTTTATGATCCATGGCTGGCCGGCGGCCACCAGGGCCCCGGAGCCGTAATGCAGAA
>PEWM01000240.1:1726-14883 GCA_002779455.1 Deltaproteobacteria bacterium CG07_land_8_20_14_0_80_60_11 | reverse complement strand
AAGTCGTCCTGAATGGTGAATTTAAAACTGAGAAGTCAACTTTAGGCAGTAGGCTCCGTGCTTTATTTTTAAAGCTTCGGGGGTAAGGTGACGTATCACCATAGACGTAATAAAAGATATTCGGACTATGATGATATTGGTCGTCAGCGTGCCTTGGAACATATCCGGGAAGCTGAGGAACTATCAAGGGAACTAGGTGGAACGGATAAGGACGTAAAAAAGTACTTTTTCTCTCTCACCTCCGATGAATTAAAACGAGTCTTCGATGATTATGGCATTAAGTACGATAGGGTTAAGCAGGAATATGCCGAGGAGACTTTTCAGAAATGGAAGTCTGGTCAGGTGAAAATGAGCGGTCTGGTTGCAGGCCGTTTGTTCAATCTATTACCTCCACGCATGCCCTTGAAAGACAAATTTGCCCTGGTAGAAAATCTTTGGCAGGCGTATTGTCCAAAATCAAATAAAGTTATTTTGATTGGTTCCGACACAAGTGAACAGGAAATCATTGACACTATCCAATCCCACTTATTAGATGTTGTAGTGAATTATGATATTCCAGAACCCATTCAACGTAGATTCAACTGGTTGTCGGGAGGGGATGTAAACGTCGGGCAGCAGTTGCTTAACCACTTTCTTCAGAAGGAAAAAGACCTAATCGTCAATTCCATGAATCATCGCGTTCCAGTTTTGCTCAAGCACTTGAGAGAACATGGCTCGATTATCCACAAAATGCAACAGCAGATTGAGATTGGCAAACATAGGCTTGACTTACAATTCGATTCTAAAATATCAGGAATTAAAATTATAGAACGGACAAGTTTTTGTCCTTCACAATCCCCAGGTTCCACGCGCAATTGGGGATGGTTATGCTTTATAATAGTTGTAATCCTGATAATATTGGCAAGATATTTTATGAAATAGAAAGTATGCAACTTTTCTTAGAAAGAACATTCTGCAAGATTACCCCATAACGATATCGAATTGAAGCTCACGTCTCTCTAGCCGCACCGCCCCCGGACCACTTGGAGGGCACCGACAACAAAATCCAAACCATACACCGACAATCCTATGGCTTCCGTAACCGTGAATTCTTTAAACTTAAAATCCTGGCCCTTCACGAAACCAGGTACGCTTCAGTCGGATGAACCTTATTTTTCATCTCGAAGGACTTCGGGAGAGGATTAAAAGATCACAGGGGGACCGGGATTAACCCCCACAAGGTCCTAGTCCTCTCTTATTTTCCCCCACCAATGCCGCCAGCGAGGACGCCACCCGCCCTGATCGGGTGATTTCTCGGGGGTTAGATCAGGCCTTGCGAGTTCGGCAATTTTGGTTATCTCTCCTGGTTCGTCGGCGGGAGAATGCGGTGAAAGGGTGCGCATTAAAAACGGCATGAGTTGGCTGGTCATTTCCAAGACCAGACCCTCCAACCGGGTCAACCTCCCCGACAAATCTTGCAATGCGGCCGAAAGCCCGTTGTCCGCGGCTTGAAGTCGGCTACCCGAGGTCTCTGGCAGGGGAGCCAGGTCCTCAGAAATTGAGGACTCTTCTCCCTCGAAACCTTCCAGACTCCCCCCTTGGGCGGTGATCACCAAATCGATAAACTCCCCATCGATCTCATGCCGGCCTTCGGCGAAGCCGGCCACCAGGGCCAGATCACACCAGGCATTGATCCGGCGGGGCACCCCTTGGGTATATTCATACAGTTTATCTAATGCCGAGGTAGTAAAAATGCCGCTGCCGCCGGCCCGGGCCAGGCGGAAACGGATATAGTCCTTGGTCTCATCCTGGTCGAGGGGGGTGAGATGGTAGTGGATGGCCACCCGCTGGGCCAGTTGCCGGAGGGTGGGATGGCGCAGGCGATCCCGCAATCCCGGTTGGCCCACCAGGATTACCTGCAAGAGAGGTTCTTTATCGGTTTGCAGGTTGGATAACAGCCGCAATTCCTCGAGGGCCTTGGGCCCCAAATTCTGGGCCTCATCCACCACCAGGACGACGTGTTCGCCCCGGGCATGCGACGACAGCAGGAACTGATTAAACGCCCCGAGACGGGCTGCCCGGCTGCCGCCAAAATGCCCGCGAATTTGAAATTCCTTGAGGAGAAGATCCAGGAGATCTTCAGCCTCCACGGAAGTCTGATAAAGGACGCCCAGACGCTGGGTGGCTTCTTTTTCCCGCAACAAGGATTTTATTAAGGTGGTCTTGCCGGTGCCGACCTCTCCGGTCAGCACCACAAACCCCATCCGCTCTTTGACGCCGTATTCCAGATAAGCCCGGGCCAGCTTATGCTGGGAGCCCAGGAATAAATAATCCGGGTCAGGTACCAGGGTAAAGGGGCGTTCTTTCAGTCCGTAAAAATCTTCGTACATAGGTTATTTAAACCAGGGCAGTTTAAATTTTTTCTGGGAGTCTCGATCCGGATAGTATTTGTAGTAATGGTCATAAGATAATTCTAATGGGGTTTATCTTATTGAGCACACACCCGAGAACCGGAAATTCTTTGAGCATCGCCAGGGCGCGGGTTATTTCTTCCCGGGGAGTGCTGCCGGCCTCCACTACTAAAATAATGCCATCCACCAGGGGGGCAAAGGCCAAAGGATCCGCATAAATCAAGGGGGGCAAATCAAAAAGCACATATCGGTCCGGATAAAAGTGCTTCAATTCCCGGACCAGATCCACCATGAGGGGAGAACTGAGGAGTTCACCGGATTGGGTGGTGGGTTGCCCGGCGGGGAGCACCACCAGATTGGCCAAACCCTCGGGGTGGACCAGGGATTCCGCAATGGGATACCCTGAGGTCAAATAATCGACCAGTCCCGGTCCTGAGGGCAGGTCAAGGTAGCGGTGCATTGACGGATTGCGCAGATCGCCATCCACCAGCAGCACCGTCTGGCCGACTTTCTGGGAAATCGCGATGGCTAAATTGATGGTCGTCAGGGTTTTGCCTTCGTTGGGCAGGGGGCCGGTAAACATCAAAGTATTCCGGCCTTCTCGCTTGGTGCCATGCAAAATGTGGGTCCGCAACAATTTATAGGCTTCGCCCAGGGTCTCGTCACTGCCAGCCACGATCAAGCGATTCCGGCGCAGACTGTCCATATTCACCGCCACCTTGCGCGTGTAGGTGTAGTGAATCTCCCCTAAGGTCTCGGCAAAACCAGTGATCTCATCCAAGTCAGGCAAAGGCGCCTGCGGTGGCGCCTGGCTGGGGGCAGGACCGGGCTTCACCTTCTGGTGATGCAAAGATTTGGCTTTTTCTAAAGCTTTATTGATAAAACTCAATGTCTTAACTCCCCAGGTTTAACTTGGTTATTACTCGGAGCGGAGAAGAGATTCCTTCCCCCTCCCCCCCCTTTGGGGGAGAGGGAAAAAGACGGAAACCTCTTTAAGGCTCGGATTAATAAGTGAAATCCATGCAGGGCTCATGCCAAAATCTCTCGGATCAGGTGTATTTATTTACCAGGCGCAACAGCCTGGCAGTGAGCACCCAGAGGTCCATATAAAAAAAGTGGAAGAGGGCCAGTCCCATAATTAGGGAAAAACCGGTGACCGCCCAGATCAATCGCCGTTTCCGGCGGGCCCGGCTGACATCTTCGCTGGTCTGAATGAGGATGATCGATCCCAGGACGGGCAGGCCGGTGAGCCGGGCCAGGTCGTCACTGTTTTGCACCGAATGGTCCAGGGCCTCAGCTAAAGCCACGGCGCCAAACCCTGCCCCCAAGCTCATGATGACCCCGGCGAAGAAGATTAGCCATCTTTTAGGCGACACCGGTTTCTCCGGGAAACTCGCCGGGTCAATGAGAGTGAATTTCTCCCCTTTCTGACCCTCTTCCATGCCTTCGGAAATGCGGGCCTCCAGGATTTTGTTCATGACCTCCTGGTGCTTGGAAGAGGCGTTTTGATAATCCCGCGTCAGCGCCATATATTCCTGCTCCACCTTCGGCGCGTCTTCGAGACGCCCCCGATACATCTGCAGTTTATCTTTCAAACCGGCTTGCTGACTGCGCAGGGAGGCAGTTTCATTCTCGGCGGCCTTGATCTGGGTGGTAAGGCTGATGTAAGCCGGATTTTCCGGTTCACTCACCGGCTTGGAGGGAGTAACCGTTTCCGGGGCTTGTTCCAGGCGCGCAATCTCATTTTTCAGCTTCTTCACTTCCGGGTGCTGGTCGGAATATTTCCCTTGTTTCTCGGCTAATTCCGCCTTTAATTGGGTGAGCTTTTGGCGGCGGATAGCGGCGCTGCCGCCGGTTTGCCCCACCATTTTCTTAAGTTCGGCGATTTCCCGGCGCACTTTGCGGACGTCAGGGTGATCATCCGAAAACTTTGACTGGAGGTCGGCCATGGCCACCTCCAGGGCCTTGAGGCGGTCGGCCGGGGCCATAACCCGCTCCCCGGTGGCGCCGATGAGGGGTGTGTCCGGCTTCACCGTGGCTAATTGACCCTCGATATATATCTTGCGATCCTCGGCGCTCCGCATGGTAGCATCCAGCTGTTTAATGTCCATCTCCAAACGGGCTGCTTGTTGCCGGTTAAACTCCTGCTGTTCCGGGAGCAAACCCTCATGCTGCCCTTTGAAGGCGGTGATCTTGTCCCCCAGGCCTCCGATGCGCTCCTGCAATTGTTTCAGTTCCGTCTCTAAAAATTGGGTGGTGGATTGGGCCTGGGCCTCCCGGGTCTTGAGATTTTGTTCCAAATAAAGGGAGGCCAACATTCCCGAAACTTTTTGCACCGTACCCGGGTCCTTGCCGCGATAGGCGATGGAGAAGGCAATGGTCACCTCTGGCTGATTGCTGGCACGGGTTTTTTTGCGTTTATCCGTAGCCACCTCGGCGCTGATCGTATCCAACTTAATATTATCGCGCATCTTCTCGATAATCTCTTCCCGGGTGAGTTTTTCCCGCAGTTCCGGGTAGAGGTTAAATTGCTGGATAATTTCCCAGAGCTTGACGCGGGAGAGAATCTGCTGGGTCAGGCTCTGGATCCGCTGATCGGCAAAGCCGGTTACCGTGGATCTGACAAACTCCTGGGGAATCTGCTGTTCCTCTATCAAGATGGTCGAACTCGATTGGTAGATGGAAGGCAACAGCCAAGCTACCAGGACAGCGATCACCAACACCACTAAGGCCGGAATAACCAAGCATTTTTTTCTATTTTTCAGAATACCGATATATTGACCGATATCTGCGGTTTCATTGGGCAGCATATTTTTACCCTCTCAGGCGCCGAGGTCCTTGGTTCATCCACTATCGTTGGTGGAGCACTCCCCAGTCCTTAAGTTAATTCCGGTTGATAAATGTCATGGATCCGGATTAAGCCCAGGCAACGTTGGCTGCCCGAGTCCACTACCGGGAGGACGGAGATCTGCGAGGGGCGATCTTCCATCAGCCGGGTGGCGTCCCTGAGGCTGGCCTCTGGGGTTATGGTAATGGGTTGCCGCATCATGCAGCCGGCGGCGTGGAGCAGACGGATATCATCATGGGTCAGGAGGGCCCGCCGCAAGTCACCGTCGGTGATGATCCCCAACAGGAGAAAATCTTCATCTACGACGCAAGCCGCTCCCAATGGCCGCTCCGACATGGCAATGATCACCTGGCGCAAAGGGGTTTCCGGTTTAACCCAGGCCACGGCATCATTTTCGTGCATGACATCCGCCACCTTCAACCATAAATTCCGTCCCAACTGGCCGGCGGGGTGGTAACGGGCGAAATCTTGGTCGGTAAAGCGCCGGGCCATCATCAAGGCTACCGCCAAGGCATCTCCCAAGGCCAAGGCGACGGTGGTGCTGCAAGTGGGCGCCAGATTCAGGGGATCAGCCTCCCGATCCACCCGGGCATCCAGAACCACATCGGCCTGTTTGCCCATGGGGGATTTCAGGTTCCCCACAATGGCAATCAACGGCGACCGGAATTGCCGTAAGACGGGGATGAGCCGCAGCAATTCCGCGGTGCTGCCGCTTTTGGAGATCAGGATACTGGGGTCGCCCGGGGTATAGATCCCCAAATCGCCATGCACGGCCTCGGCGGCATGGAGAAACACCGCCGGGGTTCCCGTGCTGGCCAGCGTGGCGGCGATTTTCTGGCCGATGTGGCCGGATTTGCCGATGCCGCTGACTACGACCTTACCTTCATGTCTCAGCAGCAGTTCCACGGCTTTGGTCAAGTTGTGATCCAGACGATCCGCCGCCGCCGTTAGGGCTTGAGCCTCGACTTGCAGCACCGCCTGGGCAATTTCCCGCCAATCCTTGGTAAGATTGGCCGGGGGCAAATTTAAGGTAACCGATTTCAATTAATTATACAAACCCGTTAAAATGGGATAGAAGCGCGCAGTTGCATAAAAAGACAGCTTTATTTCTGATAATGGATCGGATAGGCATAATTTAACATCACATAGGCGGAATGCGCATGAGCAGACTGCCCAGCAGTTGCATTATCATATTGGCTAAATCTGTAACCGGGCGTTACTGAGAATTTTTCGGTAATTTTATAAGCCAACTGCGCGGTGCCATGATAGTAGTGATAATCCAAATTATTCGCCTGAGAAGCCTGCGTACTTAAAGAATAATCGCCCCCCAAGGTCCCGGTCAGGCGCTCTGTAAAATTGTATCCCAAAGAAGCGTAAATGCGAGTGAAGTTTGTGACATACCCATAAGCCGAGGGGGATTGATCCCGGGAAAATCCGGCCGTTAAACTCAAATTGGTCCAGCGGCGCGTGGTGGACACATTAAAGTATGGAGTACCCTTGGTGTGGGTGACTCTCTTTTGCTGTACCGAGATAAAGAAGGGAAACTGGGAAAAATCCTGCACTTGGGTGGCAAAGTCAGACTTATTGATGTTCATGCCACCCAGAAGATTGAACTCCCAGTTTTCCCTGAATTTATGGTTGGCTCCCAGATAAACCCCCAAGGTTTTGTAGCTGTTACCTCCTGGATAGAGTGTTTCCCGGACAATATTGCTGTTGGTGAGGGTGGTCCTTTCATTTCTTAATAGGTAATTGAAGATAAATCCTATTTGATGGGTGGTATAATCAGTGTACTGGGGAAGCTGGTAGAGGACTCTAGTAAAATTATAGTTTATCGTGCTCGACAGACGTTCGGTAATATTGTAGGTCATTCCCGGGTTTGCCAAGAAAGAAGTGCGCGGGGAGCGGCCTATAACCAATCCGGAAGCCATTAATTCCTGCAAGAGGGTGCTATCAACAATATAAGAGGTGTTCAACGACAGATTGACTTTAGGAGTTGCCTGATATTTCCCGTTGATCTGGTAATTCTGGTCGACATGGTCAAGATTACTATTAGTTATGAAATGCTGGCCGCTTAATCCCAAATGACCCTGTAACTGGGTGATTTCCGTGGTGTAGTTGAAGTCCGCAGCCGGCGTCAGGGTAAAAATATAGTCGCTGAGCGGGCTGTTATAAGTCAAATTTATATTGCTGTTAAACTCGGATTTCTGAGTCACCGAAGGCACCAGGGACCAGTCAGCCGCCACTGCGAGGTTAGCGGCCCACAGGCTCATAATTATTGCCAGTCCCAGCCAGGTTCTAGTGCCCATAAATTCCCTGTTTTCCCTCTCAGTTAGGGCACTACCACCACATCTCCCGGCAACAGCATGCGATTCTGCTCCAGAAATTGGCCCTTAGCCACCTCTTTATAATTGAAGGGGAAGACCTCTTCTTTGCCCCCCACGTTCCGGAGGACCATGATCGATCCGGGCGAGGCGAAGGGCGTCAGGCCGCCCGCCATGGAGATGGCCTGCATCACATTGACGGGCTTGCCGGTCAAGAAATCTCCCGGCTTGTTGACCTTACCGGTGACATAGATCTTGTAATTCTGGGCCTTGAGCAGGATGACGGTCACATGCGCGTCCGTCACAAACTTTTCCAGGCGTTTTAAGATTTCTTCCTGGAGTTGCTTGACGGTCTTACCGGCGGCCTGCACCTCCCCGATTAAGGGGTAGGTGATCTTACCGTCCGGCCGCACGACCAGTTGCTTGGTCAGGTCAGGTTCTTTCCAGACGGAAATTTCAATGGCATCTTCCGGGCCCAAAAGATACTTGTCCTGATCAGGAGTGGCAACCGCCGCGGCCGCGGCCTGAGCCTCGGTAAGATGGCTTACCGGCGGGGTACAGCCAAACATCACCATTAGGCTGAACACCACGCCCAGGCTACCAATCGTCCATCGCCAGACTATTTGCGAAGGCAATTTATTCAAACTCGCACCCTCCCGCCCTGGAGTCACTCGGAGCCTCTAATTTTTCCAAACATCTAACCTATTATAATTGTATATGAAAAACTCTCAATGTTTTTCTGCAAAATTATGCCATAAAGGAGTTTAAAGAGGAGCGTGGCCCTGGGAGAAATAGCCTGGGGCGCCTTCTCCCTGGGCAGAAAGAGGAGCACGGAGCCCGGAGGCCGGCCCCCGGCAAGCTATTGAATAGCCCGGCGCTGTTCTTGCATTTTATTCAGGAGAAACTCGAAAGACTTGGTGCGGATAACCTGGGCGAACTGGGTCTTGTAGTTATGCAGGATGCTGACCCCGTCCACCATAACGTCGTAGAGAATCCATCCCTGGGGAGCCGCGTGTATCAGGTAAGTTACCGGGATGTTCTCATTGGTGCGGACGATGGCGGTGTCCACCCGGGCTTTCTCGCCTTCCGGGAGTTCCCGGCCGTATTGGATGTTTTCCTTTTTCAAAAAGTTGAGGACCAGGCGGGCGTAAGAGTCCTGGAACAGGTAGCTGAAGGTTCGGGTGAATTCCTGCCGCTGGCCGCCACTGAGGCGCTCATAGGTCGGCCCCAGGGATTCTTTGGCCATCATCGCAAAATCGAAGTTGCGCTCAATTATCTGGTGGATGGCCTGGGACCGGGCCTGGGTGGACAGGGCCGGGTCATTTTGGAGGCCCATCACCTGGTCCAAGATACCCCGCACGTAAACGGTGGGGGTTCCCGCCAGCGCCGGCCGGGGGGGGCCCCAGAAGGCGGCCAGGGCCAGGCTAATTATCCCGATCCAGAGCGGCTTTTTCATGGTCTTTCTTCCTGGTCACGCGATGTAACCACTGCCCCAGGCTGAGGTAAGGCCGGAACGCGGGTTGACGGCGGTAAGTCCTTTCCACCAACCGGAGGAAGGCCGGCAGGATGCTCAACGAGGCCAGGAGCACACTGAGGCTGCCTACCGTGGCCAGGAGCCCCAGGCTGAAGGTACCCTGATGCCCCGACACCATCAAACTGCCGAACCCCAAGGTGGTGGTCAGGGCCGCCAGGGCTACGCCTTTGGCGGTGCTGGCGGGCAGGGTAATGGCCCGGGCCGATTCCTCCAGGCGCCACCGGGCCAGAATGATGATCCCGAATTCGATCCCCTCCCCCAAGATCAACGGCACGAAGAGGACGTTGGCCTGGTTGAAGGGGAGGTTCAGCAGCCACATCAAGTTGACCGTCAGGCCGGTGCCTACCACCAGGGGGATCAGGGCCAGCATGGCCATTTGCAGGCTGCGGAATAAGAGCACCAGCATGACAATAATGGCCAATAGGGCCATGCTGGCCGCCCAGATAATGGAATTGCGGAACCCCAGGGTAAAGCTATACAGGAGGACCGGGTCGCCCACGGCATTGGGGTCGATACTCCAGAGGCTTTTGACAAATTGTTTCAGAGGCCCGAAATTCCAGGTATCCTCAGAAGGAAAGACCCGGATGAGGTAGCTGCCCTCGGGGCTGATGAAGCGCTGCCGCACCGAGGCGGGCAAGTCCGCCAGGGTGGGGGGCGATGCCGTCAACCCCGAGTCCACATAGCCCCGGAACAGGTCCCAGGTGTCTCGCAAATCCGAGAAAAAATACCGGCTATACTCATCCAAACGCCTGGCCGCGTCCGGGTCGCCGGTCTTAAGCAGAGGAATAATCTGATTAATGAGCCGGTGGGTCTCCTCAACCCGCTCCTGGGTGGCAGCCTGATCTTTTCCGAGATTTTTGGCGGCTTCCGCCATTTTGAAATTGATCCGGCTCAAGATCGCAGCTAGTTCCTGGGGCTCTGGCGGTCCCGCCGGGGCCTGGGGGAAGTTGATGGCGTTGAGGACCGGCAGCATCTGTCTGAGGATCGGACGCTTGGCCGCCACCTGCTGCGGCAGAAAGGAGAGGACCGATTCCACGTGAGAGACCGTGGGTAGGCGTTTCAGGGCCTCGGACCGGGCTATCAACTCCTCAAGGGAGGCGGTGGCCAGGGCGCCATAGGAGGTGGAATATTTGGAATCCTGGATCAGCTTGTATTCCCATACCACCGATTCGGCAGTGGGATTCTGCAGATGCAGGGGATTCAAATCGAACGGCACGTAGTGCAGGCTGAGGCCGCCCAGGGCGGTGATCACCACCCCCAGGCCGACCAACAGGCCGGGCCGGCGCCAATGCAGGTGCAAAAACGGGGTGGGGTGGGGCGGACAATCCTCGGGCAACGCGGACGGCGAACATTTTTCCGTAATGGTCACCAGGGCCGGCACCAGGAGCAGGGTGGCCACCAGCATCACCAGGATCCCCATGGCCAGGATCAGCCCCAACTCCGCCAGGCCTTTGAAGCCCACGAACGCCAGGGGCACAAAGGAAACTATGGCGGCCACGCCGGCATACACAATCCCCGGCGCGGCGCGGCGCAACGTACAGGTTAACACCTCGGCGCTACAGTGGCCCGACGAGCCTGCCTCTTCTTCCAGGCGGCAAAACCAGTGGATGCCGTAGTCGACGGTGAGGCCCAGCATGAGGGGCGCGAAAATCAGGGAGAGGAGGTTGAGGTGGCCCACTACCAGGGTGACCAGCCCAAACGTCCAGCACAGACCCAGAACCAGGACCAACCCCTCCACCAGGGTGCGCCTCAGACTCCGGAAAAACAGGATCAGCAGTCCCAACTGGCCAGCCAGGGATAGCCAGGTGGCCAGGGTGACGTCTTGCATGGAACTGCTCATTTCGTCGGCTTCCAAAGCGTCGGGGCCGGTCACCCCCGCCTCCAGGCCGGGGTACCGGGCTTTGACCTGATCCACCACCTTCCTCAGGAGAGCCAGGTCTTGGCTGCGAGAGGCGTACCCGTCGCCTTTCGGGGTCACCAGAAACAAGAGGAATTTGTCATTTTCGGTAAAAAAGTAGCCTGATCCCTCAAGATCACTCAATTCCTTGGGGAAAAAGCTGGTAAACAGGGGGTTCTGGGGCTGGCGGCCTTCCAGGCTGGCCGAGAGCCCCCGGAGGGAAGCGTTCAGCAGGGACAGGTCCGGCAGTTCCGGCTTTTCCTTATCCGCCAGGAACCCGGTGAAGAGCTCGCCGATCATGGCCCGGGCGATCCGGTCATTCACCAGCCGGTAAAAGGTGGTCAGGCGCGGGTCGGCGGCCAGGCCCGACAACAGGTCTTGCTGTTCCAGGAGACTGTTTTTGATTTTGTCGAGATCCTGGGGTTCCAGGTAGAGCAGGGCCGAGCGTTTGAAACTCTCCGGGTCGACGTGATAGAAGAGTTCGGGAAATTCGTCCGGATGGCGCCGCAACTCGGCGGCCAGGTCATTGGCGAACTTGATGGCCCGCTGGGGATGCCCATTCTCCACCACCACCACCATGCCGTCCCGGCCCCCAAAGGCCCGGTCCATCTTTTCGCTCTGCTGGATAAGGCGTTGGTTACTGGCGACCAGGTCGTTGCGGCTGGTGCGAATGGCCAGGTTCGTCACGGTATAATAAACCGACGCCACGGCCAGGACCACGGCTACTGCCAAAAGGGGCCAGGCGCACCGTCGATAGCCGCGCATTAATGACGCGCAGGTTGATTTCAGGTTTTGGCGATGAGGCAAAATCTTCCTCTACCAGTTAGATCGGTTGTTCAGGGGAAAGGTTGAATCTGAAGCAAAGGTTGTGGCGGCGAGTTCATTCGTCCCAGGCCGGGAAGGCCTGCCCTCCCCCAAGGGTGCTGGCCGAACCGGGACTCCCCCCCAAATCTCATGAAATTTTAATATAATCTGCTGATAAACCAAACAAAGTCAAGCAAAATCTTACCCTTTCCCCTTTCCCCGCACTGGCGGCCCCATGACCCGGTCGCATGTTAGGTAAGAGTTCTGTTGACCTTGAGGTGTTAACGGGAAGGCGCCGGCGGGAGCGCGAGAGCGGGAGATCGAAGGGCGCCTCGGGCTGGAAAAGGACGGCGAGACCAAGCGCTTAGGGATCGCCCGGGCCCTGATCATCGAGCCCGAGGTCTTCCGCCTCGATGAACCCACCGCCAACCTCGACCCTAAGAATGCTGAAATTATTGAATAAATCATCTTTAGCATGAAAACTGCGGGAAAATCTACCATAATAGTAGTGACGCACGATCCGGCCCAGGCCCGCCGGTTATCCGATCACCCGCTGGTTATGGATCATGGCCGAATCGCTCCCCTCTATCAACTATAGCAACTCTGGCGCCCCGGGGCCGGTTTTCCCCCGGTTCAAGCCCCTGACGCTGGCCGACCGGGAAATATTTCGGAAAATTCTCTGGGACTATCAAGCCGAAACCTCGGAGCTGAGCTTCACCAATCTCTTTTATGAAAAATATGCAACAGCCCGGCTTTCCCCTTAAACAAAATCACCTTTTTCCCAAGGGGCTATGAAACGTAACCTCGGTCTTACCGCTGCTTTCCGGCACGCTAAATGGCTGGCTGCCCTGGGGCTTACCCTGGCTGCCCTGACGTTGTCCCTGGTCCTGGATCTCTCCGGGGCCATCCAGCCCTACCGTCTCAAGACCCTGGATGCGCTCTTCCGCCGGGTGCCGCTGCCGGCCGCCTCGCCCCAGGTGGTGGTGGTGACGGTGGATCAGCCCGACCTGGATTTTTTCAAAAATCAGGGGGTTACCTGGCCCTGGCCCCGGGAGGTCTACGCCCCACTCATCGACTATTGCCGGTGGGCCGGCGCCAAGGCGGTGATTTTCGACATCCTGTTCACCGAGGCCTCGTCCTACGGCCCTGAAGACGACCAGAGGTTCGCCCAGGCCGCGGCCGCGGCCGGCAACGTGGCGGTGCCGTTCTTCCTGTCCCGGGAGGCCAAGCCGCCCAACCCGTCGGCAGCGGACCTGCTTAAGCAAGCCGGCATCACCATCCCCGGTCCGGCGCCCCGGGATCAGCCTGCCTATCAGGCCGTGGTCACTCCCATCCCGCCGCTGTTGGCCGCGGCCGGCGCCCT
>PEWM01000240.1:0-1719 GCA_002779455.1 Deltaproteobacteria bacterium CG07_land_8_20_14_0_80_60_11 | reverse complement strand
GTGGAGTCCCGCCCGGACGCGGACGGCATCTACCGCCGGGTGCCCCTGGTGCTGCCTTTTAAGGATAAGTGGCTCCCCACTCTGGGATTTGCGGCGTTTCACCGCTTCGGGGCCCCCGGCCCCCTGCGGTTCACTCCCGGCGCCCTGAAGGCGGGGGACCTCGCCATTCCCCTGGACGGCCAGGGGCGGTTCCTCCTCAGGTTTCGCGGCCCCAGCCGCAGCCATAAGCGGTTTTCCGCGGCCAACGTCATCGCCTCGGAGTCCCGCCGCCAACACGGCCTCCCCCCCATTTACCCGCCGGCGGATTTCGCCGGCAAGTGGGTTCTGGTGGGACTCACCGCCCCGGGCCTCCTGGACCTGAAGGCCTCCCCGGTGTCCGCCATTTATCCCGGGGTGGAGATCCACGCCACCCTGCTGGATAACCTGCTGCGGGGCGACTTTCTCCGGCCGGCGCCCCTCTGGGGCCTGTGGGCCGGGATTCTGGTCCTTTCCGCCGCCATGGTTTTGGTAGTCCTCTTTTTCTCGGGGCTCCTGGCCACCCTGACCGGGTTCGCGGCCTTGGCCCTGGCTTACCTGGGGCTGGTCATCGGGGCCTTCCATTTCGGCTGGTGGGCCGACCCGGTGCTGCCCGGGGTCGCCCTGGGCCTGAGCTTCACCCTGGCCGCGGCGTTCAGCTACGCCACCGAAGGCCGCCAGAAGCTTTACATCCGGCGCATGTTCGGCCAGTACATGTCCGAGACCGTCATCAACCATTTGCTGGAACACCCGGAAAAACTGCAATTAGGGGGCGAACGCCGCCGGGTCACCCTGTTTTTCTCGGATCTGGCCGGGTTCACCACCATCTCGGAGCGCCTCAGCCCCGAGACCGTGGTGTCCCTGCTCAACGACTATCTGTCCCGCATGACCGAGATCATCCTTAATGAGGCGGGCACGGTGGACAAATTCGAAGGGGACGCCATCATGGCCTTCTGGGGCGCCCCCCTGGACCAGCCGGACCAGGCCCCCCGGGCCTGCCGCGCCGCCCTGAGGCAGCAGGCGGCCCTGACGGAGTTGAACCGCGGCTTTGCCGAGCTGGACCTGCCGCCCCTGTCCATGCGCATCGGCCTGCACACCGGCGACGCCATCGTGGGCAACCTGGGTTCGGCCAAGCGCTTCGACTACACCGTCATCGGCGACACCGTCAACCTGGCTTCCCGCCTGGAGGGAGTCAACAAGTTTTACGGCTCCCACATCATGGCCAGCGAGGCCACCGTGGCGGAGTGCACCGGGACGGTGGAGTTTCGGGAGCTGGACCTGGTGGCGGTCAAAGGTAAAGAACAGGCGGTCCGGGTCTTTGAGGTCCTGGGCCTCACGGGGGAGCTGGAACCGGAGCTCATCAGGCGGCGTCAGGACTTCGCCCAGGCGTTGGAGCTCTATCGCCAACGCCGGTTCCCTGAAGCCCAGGCCGGGTTCGAGGCCATCAGCGCCGCGGCCCTCGAAGACGGCCCCGCCCGGACCTACCGGGACCGCTGCCGGCGATTCCAGGAGGCCCCGCCACCGGCTGACTGGGATACGGTCTTTCGGCCGGAGGGGAAATGAGGTATGCTCTGGTGAAGAAATTAAAGATAAAGTGATTATTTTAGTAGGTTGATCACTTATACAAATTTACAATCAAACGACAATTTTCTTGTAGGGGCGGACCCATGTGTCCGCCCTGAATTGAGGGCGCACACGCGGGTG
>PEWM01000265.1 GCA_002779455.1 Deltaproteobacteria bacterium CG07_land_8_20_14_0_80_60_11 | reverse complement strand
GCCACCGGTGCCCCGGGGAAGGCCCGGGCCAGGAGAAGGGACTGGTTGAAGCCCCGCTTCTTAATCCGTTTCGGGTGCAGGGGCACGGGGGCCAGAAGATCGGCGGCTGCGACTAACTCCAGGCAAATGGGGCGCTTCAGCCAGTGCTGCATCACCGGCAGAAAAGCCAACTGGCGGGAGAACTTGAAGCCGGTGATGGCCTGGGTCACGGGGCCGTCATAGAGGACCGCGGCCCGGGCCCGGGCGAAGGGGGGCGGGTCCACCTGGCAGTCCCCGCAGACGCGGTCAGGCCCCTCCCGGTCTTCAAACATCTTGCCGCAGCAGGTGCACAGGGGGCTCTCCACCCACTTGATCCGGGCCTCGCACTCCGGGCAGACCGCGACCGCGGCCGCTTCCCCCACCGCCACCCCGCAGAACAGGCACAACCGGGGCAGGAAGAATTCCAGGAGGGTGGCGCCGAATTGCTTGAGCCATACTGTGGGGCCGGATAAAGGCATATGCCGGTATGACCCTCCGATTCAAGGTCAATATAATTACGCCGGCCAGGTGACTGTCAAGCTTTTTCCTTATTTCCCTTAAAGGTGAATCCGGTGTAAGGTCTTCAGAGGCCTGAAGATGGGCAGTGCCCACCCTTGTATTTTTCCAGAGAGGGGGTTTGGGGGAACCTCGCTTTTTCTAAAAAAGCGGGGTTCCCCCAAATTCTTGTCGTCTTACAGTTCCGCCAGGCGGCGGGCCAGGGCCTCGGCCTCGGCGAAGAGGGTCTGGACGGCGGGGTCTCTTAAGCCCGCGCCCCGGGCGATGCGCTCGGCCTGGTGCCGGGTGATGAGGTCCGAGGGGCTGTGGGCGTCGGTGTTGACGATGAGGGAGGCGCCCACTTCCAGGGCTATCCGGGCCACGTGGCCGTTAGCCAGACAGTGGCCTTGGCGGGCGGAGAGCTCCAGAAAGACGCCCCGCTCCCGGGCCCGGGCGGCTTCCTCCAGGGTGATGAGGCCGGGGTGGGCCAGGATGTCGACGTCGGCCTCGATGGCGGCCCGGTTGGTGCCCGGGGCCACCGGCTCCGCCAGGCTTTCGCCGTGGACCACGATCAGCGGCGCCCCCAGGGCCCGGGCCTGGGCGGTCAGGGGGCCGATGAGGGCCGGGGGCAGGTGGGTAAACTCCAGACCGGGGATGAGCACCGGGTAGTCGCCCCGGTTGAGGCTGACGGCCGCGGTTTGCAGGCGGGCGAAGACCACCTCGAAATTGGAGGCATCCACGTGGTCGGTGATGGCGAGAAAGCGGTAGCCCTTCACCTGGGCCCGGCGCCACAGCTCCGCGGGTATCAGCTCGCCGTCGCTATACAGGGTGTGGGTATGGAGGTCGATCATAAGGGCGGTTTTTGGTTTTTAGTTTTTGGTTTTTAGTTTTTAGTAAAGAAACCAGAAAAACATAGACCGTTTCCAGAGGCCAGGCGAGAGAAATAATAAACTTTTATACCATGTTCCGGATAGAATTGCCAGTGGCGAATCTATCAGGATGCCGCCCCGGCGGGTGACAGCCGGAAGGGGTGCAGACGAGTGAGGATCAGGCTATCTTTTTTGTCAACCAAAAACTAAAAACCAAAAACTAAAAACTAAAAACCATTTTTACATCTTATACTTGCCGAAATCTTCCGGGTCCAGGCCTTCCAGCACCTCGGTCCACTTCTTGGCGTCCTCGGTGGTGATGGCCTCTTTGGCGGACAGGTCCACCCGCCGGGCTTTTTGAATCACCACGTCAGCCACAAAGATGGGGGCCTTGGTGCGCAGGGCGATGGCGATGGCGTCGCTGGGCCGGGCGTCGATGCTCACTTCCCGGCCGTCCCGGATGACATAGATCAGGGCGAAATACGTGTTGTCCCTCAGGTCGCAGACCTCCACCTTGGTCACCGTCGTCTCCATGAGCTCCATGATGTTTTTCAACAGATCATGGGTCATGGGGCGGGAGAACTTGATGTTCTCCAGCTCGCTGGCGATGGCGGTGGCTTCCAGCAAACCGATCCAGATGGGGACCGCCTTATCCGAGTCCACATCTTTGAGGATCATGATGGGACTGTTGGTGAAGGGGTCGATGGTCAACCCGGAAACCGTCATCTCTCTGAGCATGATACCTCCCTTGGGGATGTCCCCGGGCGTTCCGCCGCACGGTTACAGGTGGACGAACCCTCGACCCACCGGCCTTTCAAGGAATGGGGGTGAGCCTCGGTTATGGCGACCCGGGCCAGACTTCCCAGCAATTCCCGGGGTCCGATGAAGTTGACGACCTGGTTGGTGCGGAGCCGCCCGCACCACTCCTGGGGGGAGCGCTTGCTGCGGCCTTCCACCAGGACTTCCTGCTCCCGGCCCACCAGACGGGCATGGGCCTTCCGGGTAAGCTCATCCTGCAAGGCTTGCAGGCGTGCCAGGCGCTCGGCCTTGACGTCTTCCGGCACCTGATCGGGAAAAGTCGCCGCCCGCGTCTGGGGGCGGGGGGAATATTTAAAGGAGAAGGCCTGGTCGAACCCGGCCTCCCTCATCAGGTCAAGGGTTTGGAGGAAGTCCGCCTCCGTTTCCCCGGGAAAGCCCACAATCAGATCGGTGGACAGGGCGATGCCGGGGCAGGCGCCCTTGAGCGCGGCGACCTTTTCCAGGTAGTGTTCCCGGGTGTAACCCCGATTCATCCGCTGGAGGATCCGGTTGGCGCCGGATTGCACCGGCAGGTGGAGGTGTTCACACAGAGACCCCAACTCGCCAAAGGCGTTGACCAGCTCCGGCGACAGGTCCCGGGGGTGAGAGGTGGCGAACCGCAGCCGCCTCAGGCCCGGAAGCGCATCGAGGCGCCGCAGCAGCTGGGGAAAAGTCATGGGCTCGGGCAAGCCCCGGCCGTAGGAATTGACGTTCTGACCCAGGAGGGTCACTTCCAGGCCGCCGGCGGCGGCGAACGCGGCGACCTCGTCCACAATGGCGCCGGGCTCCCGGCTGGTCTCCCGGCCCCGGACATAGGGGACCACGCAGAAGGAACAGAAGTTGTCGCAGCCCCGCATGATGGTCACCATGGTCTGGAATGTCCCCGGCGACCAGGTGCGGTGGGGCAGATCCGGCAAATCCCTTTCCATGGCCACGTCCACCACCCTCTCCCCCCGGGCGGCCCGATCCACCAACTCCGGCAGCCGGTAAATGCCCTTGGCGCCGAACACCAGGTTGAGATGGGGGGCGAAAGCCAGCAACCGCTCGCCTTCCTGCTGGGCCACGCAGCCCCCGACGCCCAGGATGAGCTGGGGGCGCGCCCGCTTCAGAGGCTTTAAACTGCCCAGGAGACTTTTCACCTTCTCCTCGGATTTGCGGCGGATGGCGCAGGTGTTGATCAGGAAGAGGTCGGCGTCCTCGGCCCGGGCCGTCAGGTCGTATTGCTCCCCTAAAATCTGGGCCATCAGCTCGGAATCGGCCACGTTCATCTGGCAGCCAAACGTCCGGATGTACAATTTCCTTTTCGGCCAAACCATGTATTCTATTTATTCGAAACTCCCCCCCTTGTCAACTCCGCACTTTCGGGCGCTGGACAGGCCTGAGGCATTAGGATACAATGCGCGGGGCTGTGGGCCTGGGCCGGGGAATCAACCTTCCCGTTCCCGGCTCGCCGCCCTAACGGGGGCCTTGAGCAGAAATCTATGGTGTCCACCGCCAGTTGCGCCGCGCCGCGCCATCCGGGCCGGGTTGTCTCCATGA
>PEWM01000189.1 GCA_002779455.1 Deltaproteobacteria bacterium CG07_land_8_20_14_0_80_60_11 | reverse complement strand
TTCAACCGCTTCGGCCGTCAGTGGCAGGTGTACGTGCAGGCCGAAGGGGAATACCGGGCCGCAGCCGAACAGCTGGGCCAGTTCTACGTGCGCAACCAGAACGGCGACTCCGTACCCTTAAGCGCCCTCACCAGTTTGGAGCAGCGCTCGGGGCCGGAGTTCACCATGCGCTACAACCTCTACCGCGCCGTGCAGATCAATGCCGTCACTGGACCCGGGTACAGTTCCACCCAGGGGATGAAGGCCCTGGAGGAGGTTTTCAAAGAGACTATGCCGTCTGAGATGGGCTACGACTACCTGGGTATGTCCTATCAGGAGAAGAAGGCCCAGGAAGGCGTGCCCGCCTGGGTCGTCTTTGCCCTGTCGATATTGTTCGTATTTTTGATTCTGGCGGCCCAGTACGAGAGCTGGTCGCTGCCCTTTAGCGTGCTGTTGGGCACGCCCATAGCAGTCTGCGGGGCCTTTTTAGCGATATTCTTGCGGGGCATGGAGCTTAACCTCTATGCTCAGATCGGCTTGATCCTGCTCATCGGCCTGGCAGCGAAAAACGCCATCCTGATCGTCGAGTTTGCCAAGGTGGAATACGAGAAAGGCAGGGATTTCGCCGATGCGGCCCTGGAGGGGGCGCGCCTCCGGCTCCGCCCCATTCTCATGACGAGCTTCGCCTTTATCCTGGGATGCATACCTCTGGCCCTGGCCTCGGGCTCCGGGGCCATCGCCCGGAAGGTCATGGGCACCGCGGTCATCGGCGGCATGGCTGCGGCCACCGTCATCGCCATCTTCCTTATCCCGGTCACCTTTTATGTGGTGGAGAAATTGGCTCACCGCAAAGGCAAGGAGCCCCCGGGGCCTGCCACTGCCCCGGCCGATCCCCCTGGCGATCAAGGAGAAAAGTCATGAGGGCCTCCCTGACCATCCTGCTGACCCTCTTGCTGATTTACGGCTGCGCGGTCGGTCCGGACTACCAGCGGCCCGCCTATCCGGTGCCGGACAATTTCCGGGGCCAGGGGCCGGATATCCCCACGCAACCGGCCACAGCTTCCTTCGGAGACTTGAAGTGGTTTGAGGTTTTCAAGGACGAGAAGCTCCAGGAGTTGATCAAGATCGCTCTGAAGGAAAACTACGACGTCCAGATCGCCGCCCAGCGGGTCCTCCAGGCCCGGGAGCAGGTGGTCATCCAACGGTCTTTTCTCTTTCCCGCGGTGAACGCCAATTACCAGACGGAAACCACCCGCGCCTCAACCCGGGGCTTCACTCCCTTCACCGTCACCCTCAGGGAGCGTATGGCCGGTATGGTCTTCGGCGACCTCTCCTGGGAGATCGACTTCTTCGGGCGCATCCGCCGGGCTACGGAAGCCGCCCGGGCTGAATTTTTCGCCTCCGAAGAGAACCGCAACTTCGTCATCCAGACTCTCGTTACCGACCTGGCCCGGGCTTATATCGAGCTTAGGGCCCTGGACCAGCAGTTGGAGATCAGCAACCGCACCGTGAAGGTACGGGAGGACTCCCTCAAGCTGGTGAAGGCGCGCTTCGAGTATGGCTGGGATTCCCTGACCCCCGTGCTCATGACCGAAAATCTGGTCTACGGGGCCCGGGCCGTGGTTCCCGACCTGAAGCGGGCCATCGAACAGAAAGAAAACCTGATCAGCATCTTGACCGGAAGGAACCCGGGACCCATCACCCGGGGTAAATCTCTGCTGGCGCAGGATTTAACCGTCACCATCCCTCCAGGCCTCGCTTCTGCTCTTCTGGAGCGGCGCCCCGACATTCGCTTTGCCGAGCAGACTCTGGTGGCGGCCAACGCCCGCATCGGCGAAGCCAAGGCGCGGCTTTTTCCCAATATCCGGATTACCGGCGCCTCCGGGTGGGAGTCCGCCGCCTTGAAGAGCCTGTTCACCGGGCCGGCCAATTTCTGGGATATTGTTGTACCCGGCGTAACCCAGCCCATCTTCCAGGCCGGGCGGCTCCGGGCCGGGGTCCGGGTCGCAGAGGCCGTGCAACAGGAAGCCCTTCTCACCTACAAAAAGTCCATCCAGCAAGCCTTCCAGGAAGTGTCCGATTCCCTGGTGGGGGTGCGTATGCTGAAGGAAGTGCGCCTGGAATCAGGGAAACAGGTGAAAGCCTTGAGCCAGCAGACCGGCCTGGCGTATCAGCGCTATTATGGGGGGGTGACTCCCTACCTGGAAGTTCTGGATTCGGACCGGCAGTTATTTGAATCCGAACTCAAGTTAACCCAGGACCGGGCCAACGAGTTCCTGGCCGTCATCGCCCTCTACCGGGCCCTGGGCGGCGGCTGGCAAACTCAGGATGACCCTGGCGCATCGCAGCGCCAAAATATATCCAAGTAAAGGAGGGGAGTAAGAATATGTTCAAAGAAGAACGGGAAGAAAGCCAATTCGAATGGAGCATGCTGCGCGACCTCCTCATCCGGGAATTTGGGGTCGAGAAGACCGACAGGATTATTTTCGAGGCTGGTAAGAAAGCCGGTGAAGAGTACTGCAAAAACATCCTCACCGAGCATAAGGACTTGGATGGCCTGTTTGCCGATCTCCAGCGCACGATGAGGGAGCTCGGCATCGGGATCTTCCGCGTCGAATCGGCCGATTACGAAAAGGGCTCTTTTGTGGTCACCGTGGCTGAAGACCTCGATTGCTCGGGCCGAACCTATACCCTTCTCCTACATGAGTCTGACCTACAAACATCTCGACGAGAAGATGCATCCTGGAACCTTGCTATCCCTATCCACCCGGCGCGCAATAGTCGATCTCACCTACACTTCACCTCGGTCCCGCCCGCCGTGCAGGGGCGGTTGCAACGGCTGACAGACGGGGCCAAGGGGCCTTGAGCCATAGCATGTCTGGCGACAAGGACTAAGGCAGCGTAAAGATACTTTCAAATTGTAAATGCGCAAAGAAGCAACGCGTGATACCTGCCTCTATCAACTTATTGAAACCAAAAAAGAAATTGCTGATAATTTAATCATTTCACACCTAATTGCCCCAGGGGGATTCATCCACGTCCAGGCTCACCTGGGGGCCGCGGCGCTTCAGTCATGGCTCTAATTCGGCCTGGCTGAAAACATAGCGCCGCCGCCTACCTGGCGCCCTGCTGCTGCATCTCCTGAAAACAGCCCCAAAATCCTGCCGAGTTCGGGGCATCCACCCGCTGACACAATTTTTTGCCTGTGGCCATGGATGCATACTTTTGATAGGCGGCCTGGTCCCCGACGTAGAGGATGTTGGACCTCTTGTCCGGATAGGCATGATAAACTGTGCCATTGGCCCTGAAGGTCGTAACCTGTCCCTCGGGCAGGGCATCCAGCAGCGCCTGGGTCTTGGGGGTTTTCATATTCGGCTTATACGGCGTAAATCCGGCCTGGTTCAGCAGATATTCCGTGGTTACTTGATCCTGGAGGGGTTGCATGCCGCCGCAGCCCCAGAACAGGATGGTAAGAAAGAGTAAACCGATAACTGCGTTAGACCTGGCCTGCCTCCGGTTCGCCATCATGCCTTCCTCCTTATGCATTTCTTCTCCCCCCTCGACCTCCGGCAAAGTCACCGGCCGCATCACATCCTATTCCACCTTATCTTAAGAGAACCGCCCCCGGCCCTGCCGATGGGACTTTTCCCCTTTCATACCAAACTGCGTTCATACAGGTAATTTATGTTCCGTAGGGGCGGACCCATGTGTCCGCCCTCAGGTTGGG
>PEWM01000086.1 GCA_002779455.1 Deltaproteobacteria bacterium CG07_land_8_20_14_0_80_60_11 | reverse complement strand
ATCTTCAAAACTGATTTTGTGGCCCGATGAAGCTGTCTATCACAATTAATTTTGGCTTTGAAAAGGAAGCCACGCACAGGACACGCACAGGCAATAAAAAAGAGGTTAGCGCCCTGTCGCTAACCCCTTGAAATCATTGGTCGGGACGAGAGGATTTGAACCTCCGACCCCCTGAACCCCATTCAGGTGCGCTACCAGTCTGCGCCACGTCCCGACAACGAAATAATATATCAAGAGGATATTCCCCTGTCAATTCCCGGGGCCATTTCTGCGCCTGGGGGCACGTTTTCCTCACATTCTCCCCTTTGACGGGAATGAGGACCGAAAGGGCGCGGAAAAGCGGTTGAGATTTATGGACAAACCTGTTAATTTTAAAAAGTTGCCCCGGACCGGCAGTTCATCGGGAACCGGGGAGGCAACCTTAAGGGAAGGGAGAGCTTGATGTCCGGCAAAACCACACCGATCCGCAACCTAGTACTGATTGGCCATGGGGGCTGCGGCAAGACCTCTTTGGCCGAGGCCCTCCTCTTTGGGGCGGGGGCCACCTCCCGGCTGGGGAAAGTCGATGACGGCAGTTCCGTCCTGGATTACGAGCCTGAGGAAATTAAACGTAAGATCACCATCTCCAGCGCCTTTCACCACTATCAGTGGAAAAAGCACACGGTCTATCTGGCCGACACCCCCGGGGATGACAACTTTCTGGCGGATACCCGGGCCGCCCTCCATGTGGCGGACAGCGCCGTGTTGGTGGTGGACGCGGTGGACGGCGTCAAGGTGGGCACCGAAAAGGTCTGGCACACGGCCAACCGGTACAATCTGCCCCGCCTGATTTTTATCAATAAAATGGACCGGGAGCGGGCCGATTTTTACCAGGCGCTCAAGGAAGTCCGGGAAGTTTTGGAGGTCCAGGCCGTGCCGATCCTGCTGCCCATCGGCCGGGAAGCCGGTTTCAAAGGGGTGGTGGATTTGATCGGCCAGAAGGCCTATGTGGCGGCGGCCGGGGGCGGCAAGCTGGAAGCGGGCCCCATCCCCGACGACCTGAAGGATGAGGTGGAGGCGCGGCGCGGCGATCTGCTCAATTTTGCCGCGGAGAGCGACGACGCCCTGATCGAAAAATTCCTGGAAGAAGGGGAACTCACGCCGGAGGAGATCTACCAGGGACTCCGGGTGGGCACCCTGAAGGGCAACTTCGTCCCGGTTTTGTGCGGGGCAACCCGCGACAATCTGGGCTACCCGATGCTCTTAGACGCCATCAACCTCTATCTCCCCGCCCCGGAGGACCGGGGCCGGATCAAGGGGCAGCATCCAACCACGGGAGCTGAAGTGGCTTTTGCGGCGGACCCGGATGGGCCCCTGGCGGCGCAGGTCTTCAAGACCGTGGCCGACCCCTATGCCGGCCGCCTGTCCATCTTTCGCATTTATTCCGGCGCCATGGCCGCCGACTCCACCGTCCTCAACGCCACCCGGTCGGCGCCGGAACGTTTCGGCCAGCTCTTTCTGCTGGAGGGCAAGGGTCAGAAGGCCGTGCCCAGCCTGGGCCCCGGGGCCTTCGGGGCGGTGGCCAAACTCAAGGAGACGGTCACCGGCGATACCCTGACGACGGAGGGCAAGCCCCTCCTGCTGCCGGCCATCCCGTCCTCCCGGCCCATGGTCACCTTTGCGCTGGAGCCCAAGAAACCGGGGGAAGAGGACAAGGTTTTTTCTTCATTTTCCAAGCTCATCGAAGAAGACCCCTCCCTGAGCCTGGCCCGCAACGCCGAGACCAAGGAAATCCTGCTGTCCGGCGTGGGCTCGGTCCATATCGAGGCCACCGCGGAAAAGCTGAAGCGCAAGTTCGGAGTGGAAGTCAACCTGAAGCCCCCCAGGGTGCCGTACCGGGAGACCATCAAGGGCACCGTCAAGGTGCAGGGCAAATATAAACGCCAGTCCGGCGGCCGGGGTCAATACGGCGACACCTGGCTGGAGTTGACGCCTTTACCCAAGGGCAGCGGTTTTGAGTTTGTCGACAAGATCGTGGGCGGCGCCATCCCCAGACAGTACATCCCCTCGGTGGAAAAAGGCATCGCCGAGGCCAAGAATACCGGCATCCTGGCCGGCTTCCCGGTGGTGGATTTCCGGGTCACCCTGTATGACGGCTCCTTCCACGACGTGGACTCCTCGGACATGGCGTTTAAAATCGCCGGGTCCATGGGCTTCAAGAAGGGCATGGAGCAGGCCAACCCCATCCTGCTGGAGCCCATTATGAAGATGGTCGTGACCGTGCCGGAAGAAAACATGGGGGACATTATCGGCGACCTCAACGGGCGCCGGGGCCGGGTCCTCGGGGTGGAAGCCGAAGGCCGGCAGCAGGTGATCACCGCTCACGTGCCCATGACCGAGGTGCTGCTCTATGCCCCGGATTTGATCTCCAAGACCGGCGGCCGGGGCACCTACGCCATGGAATTCGACCACTACGAAGAGGTCCCGCCCCACCTGGCCGAAAAGATCATCAACGAAGCCCGGGTGGAGAAAGAGAAGGAGTGAAGCAGGGGTCAGGGGTCAGGGGCCAGGGGTCAGGGGCCAGGGGCCAGGGGTCAGGGGCCAGGGGTCAGGGGTTGGTAGCATAGGCGTCCCGCCTGTGGGGACCTGGTCCCCCTCCCAGGCTCTCCTGGTGAACCGCAACATTTTTAGGGGCACAGGCTTTCGGCCGGTGCAGACGCGGGCTTTCGCCTGTGGCCATGAAGTCTAGGCGGGGGTAAGAGGCCCCCCAGTGGAACTATAATGCCTTTAGAGAAGAAACCACCAACGCTCCCCGCCCCGGGCCGGCGCGGCCGCATCGTCGCGGTCTCCGTCTCCGACCGCAAGGGCGAGGTCAAGCACAACGTGGACCAGGCGCAGCTTTTGGTGGAGCGCGGCCTGGCCGGCGACGCCCACGCCGAAGGCGGCATTCGCCAGGTGAGCCTTTTGGCCATGGCGAGTATCGACAAGATGGTGGCCGCGGGGGCAAAAGTTGCGCCCGGCGATTTTGCCGAAAACCTCACCGTGGAGGGTTTGGCAGTCATGAGCCTGCCGCTGGGGACCCGGCTCCAGGTGGGCGAAGCGGTGGAGTTGGAAATCACCCAGATCGGCAAGACCTGCCACAAGGGCTGCGCTATCCGGGAACTGGTGGGCGACTGCGTCATGCCCCGGGAAGGGGTTTTTGCCCGGGTGCTCAAAGAGGGCCTGGTCAAGCCCGGCGACGTGATCGAGGTGACGGATGTTCCGGGTGGGCATTCTGACCGTCAGTGACCGGGGGCACGCGGGGGAGCGGGAGGATACCGCCGGGCCCGAGTTGGGCCGGTTGCTTGACCCCCGGTGCTTTGCCGTGGCTGCCTATCAGGTGGTCCCAGACGAGCACGAGGCCATTGCGGCCCAACTCAAGGCCTGGAGCGACGACGACGGCCTGGACCTGATCCTGACCACCGGGGGGACGGGCCTGAGCCCCCGGGACCTCACCCCGGAGGCCACGCTGGCCGTGGCCCAGCGCCTGGTGCCGGGGATGGGCGAGGCCATGCGGGCCGCGGGCCTGGCCATCACCCCCCACGCCATGCTCTCCCGGGGGGTGGC
>PEWM01000184.1 GCA_002779455.1 Deltaproteobacteria bacterium CG07_land_8_20_14_0_80_60_11 | reverse complement strand
TACCCGCTTCATGGAGCTTTGTCAGTGCTCTTATTTGTTGCAATAGAAACCGAAAATGGTATAAAGGGTTCACAGCTAAAAAATACTATCGTTAATTTATGCAATTAACCACTAGGTGCGAGAAGAGCTTGGCCTGGTTTAGGAGCGCGGTATGATGTTTATACATACCCCAAAGGCGTTCTCCTTGGATCAAGGCTGCCCAGTTAGGGACGACCCATAGCACTGATGTCTCGTTGTAGTACTAATTGTCTGTTCTGAATATGCTGTTATACAAATCTTTGCCATAGCTGGTTTCCAAAGGTGCGCCATTGATTATTTTGAAAGTGCGTCCTCCGTCGGCTTGCCTTTCAGCCCGCAGGAAAATGGCGTTTTCCATTTTTTTGTCATAAAAACCGTGGGCAAATTCAAATTGGTGCGTAACAAAGAAGATCTTGATGCGCTTCTCCAATAGTGCTGAAATTATCTGCCCGGCAATTTCCGAGCCCTCTCTTTCGTTTGTCGCAGCAAACGATTCATTAAACAATAGCATAGAATTTGCTCTTACATTATCTACGATATCATTCATTCTGCTGAGCTCTTCATCCAGTTTACCGCTACTCATGGTAACGTCTTCTTCCCGTTTGTAGTGCGTGAACAGGCCGTCGCAAATATTGGCACAGAAAGACTCCGCAGGCGCAAACATCCCGCATTGCATCATCAATTGGGCCAACCCTTTACTCCGCAAAAAAGTCGATTTGCCGCCCTGGTTGGCGCCTGTGATTATCACGAGGTCTTTATCATCAGCATCCACATCGTTGCCCACAACTCTTTGTTTCAGGCTCAAAGCCAGACAGACATCGTACAATCCATTAAAACGTTCTCTGCGTTCGCCGGGAGCCACAGGTTGGGGAAAGCACGTTGGCTCCCCCTTTTTCGCAAGATGGTCATGCAAATTCAAACACCCGACGTAAAAAGCCATTTCGGTCCTCAATAAGTTAAAAAAACTGAGAATGTGATCAGCGGACTGAGCGAGGGCATTGGCCACAAGGTTGATCCCCTTGCCTCTTAATTCGGACAGGGCCCTGGCGCCGATTTGATCGCGATCGGCGATACGAAAGGTGAAAGCGGGCGTTTTTTTAGCAAAGATCCGCTCCAGCCAACTTGCAAAGATCCGCTCCAGCCAACTCTGTTTTTGGTCTTGGGGTTTGCGAAGCACGTAATTGGCACCTTTATTGCCTCTACCCAATTCAGCGCTCATCAAAACCCCGTTACGGAATTTCAATTCCCTTAGATGATCTTGGACGCCGGCTAAATATTCATCACTTAGTTCTTTGTTGAGCATGGCGAAAAACCTTGTAAATCCCGCTGACTCGAATTTATCGGCCTGCTCTGCGGCAATATTCTTAAGTTTTTTAAGAAAGCCCACCAACAGTTGCATCATTCCCACCGAAGTAGAGAGTATCGAACTGGGATATCTGCTGCCGAAAAACCAATAAAAATGTTTTTTCTTGCTTTCAATTGACTCTACCGCGATATCGTAGATATTTTTGACAATCGAGGAATTTTTCAGGCAATCCTCAAGGATATTTTGACGATATACTATTGTGTCCAGATCGCTTAAACTGGATAAAACAGTTTTCCTGGCCACTTCAAATAAAAATTTGTCGCCGAGCGCCATGGCATTGAATAGCCTGTTTAATTCCAGGTCCTGTGTCAGTTCCGGTTCATTTAACGGCAATTCTTGCTGCAAGTCAAAATCATGATCTCTATACATGAGAAAAGCCTTCATGATTTTAGACGCTCCTTCAAATAATCGTAGGTGAGGCGATATTTCTCAGCAATTGACAGTGCATAGGCCAGTCCGTCAGCAGGCCTTCTGACAATTTTATAGGTTCTCAAGGCCGGATTTTCTGGAACAACCGTACTGACCATGCTGACGTTTTTCTCACTTAAGGATGTTAATTCATCTATAAATGTTACAAAAACACACAGCAAATCCAATTGTATTATTTTTCCCATTACTTTTTTGCCTAAAAAAACCGCGTCTTTTAACGTTGTGGAAGTGAGAATTTCATTCATTAGGATAATACTTTTGGGGGTGGCTTGGTTCAGAATATCGTAAATTCTGACCAGGTCGTCCTGCAGTTTGCCTCTGAGATTATTGATTTTTTCTTCCTTTTCAAAATGCGTAAAGACCCTGTCAAACAGAAAGAGTCGCGCTTCCCGGCCCGGGACGGGACAGCCTAGGCTGGCCATATAATGCAACTGTCCGAAAGTGCGGGCAAAGGTTGTTTTACCGCCCTGGTTGGGACCAGATACTACAAATATGCGCTCCTTGTCTTTCAGATAAAAATCATTGCACACAACAGATGAGTTCTCGTTGATGAGTTTATGGGCCAGGGCTAAATCAAATCCTTCAAAATCAAAGACTTCCTTGCATTCATTGGAAATTTGCGGATAACAGAATTTCAATCCCGCTCGTCTGAATTTTGCGACAAACTCTAAGTAGGCGATGTAAAATTGTATTTCACGGTCGAAAACACTTATCGTTTCATGTAGATAATTGGCGTTTTTTGCACAGTAATCATCAAGACTTGAGAATATGTCGGGATACAAATGGGCTACAAAATCCAGGACTCGCGCTTCAACATGGTTCATGGCGAGCCCGTCCGAAAATTCAGCCCTGTAATCCTCCACCGCTCCCTGTTTGAATTTCTCGAAGGTTTCCTCCACTTCGGCGCTGTAATCGATTTCAGATTCATATTTGCGAACCTTGATGCTGTCACCCTTGATGAGCAGACAGTATTTTACCGAGAGCAAATCGTCTATAAGCTTTTTCGATTCCGCCAGAAGCGATGTAAAAGGGTTGGATTCGGCATGGCTCGCCAAATATGCGCGGAAGGCCAAAAAGCCGCGGGATTTTAAATCTACAAGGGATAAATCATGCACCAGGCAATTAACGGCATCGCAATAAATTGAAATCGCGTCCAAAAACATCCTTTCTTTTTGATATTTGTAATAAAGCTTTTCTGCTAGAGTCAGATGTGCTCGCATCGCGTGCATTTTTTCCGAAAATAATTTTATATTACCAAATAGAACCTCATTTTCAAGATCCTGCATTATTTCATGACGATACTTGATCGCGTCAATATCGCCCAAGGAAGTGTAAAAAAAAGGTTTTAAATTATATTCCTGCTTGCCGGCCACTATGGCGTCTATAACCTGATCAAGATTTAAATCAAGAAAAAAGACGGGCGCTTCAACTGTTTCTGTTTTAATGCGGTTTTCAGTTCTTTCAAATAAAATGCTATGGAAAGCCATGGGACAAAGATCTCCTGTGTAATCTTAAGACCGTCTTTCAAGGCTTCTCGGTTTCCCGGAGCGAGTGGATGCCAGGTCCCACATAAGGAGACTCGGTCTGCATCAGGCGCCTTCCCGCATACACACCGCTTTGCCGTCCACCAGGGCTATCTGCCGGTCGAGGCTTCGGGCCAATTCCAGATTATGGGTGACGATCACCGACGTGAGACCCAGTTCCCGGTTGAGTTCAAGGACAAGTTCATGCACCCGGGCGCCGCTGCGGGGGTCCAGGTTGCCGGGGGGTTCATCCGCCAGAAGCTCATCCGGATTCATTACCAGGGCTCGGGCCACGGCCACCCGCTGCTGTTCGCCCCCGGAAAGGAGGGAAATCCGATGCCGCCAGCGATCCTTAAGGCCGACCCGGAGCAAAATAGCTTCCGCCATTTCTCGGGCGGTTTGTTGGGGCAGGCGGGCGATCAATGCCGGCATCATGACATTTTCCAGGACGTTGAACTCGGGCAGCAGTTGGTGCAACTGAAACACAAAACCCGCCTTGCGATTCCGGAAGGCCGCCAGGAGATTCTCGTCCAGGGAAAAGACGTCTGCACCATCCCAAAGCACCTGCCCGGCAGTGGGGCGTTCCAGGGTTCCCAGGATATGGAGCAAAGTGGATTTCCCCACCCCCGAGGCCCCGGCTATGGCCAGGGTTTCTCCCCGGAAGATGTCCAGATGAACCCCGGTCAGCACCTCCACCTGGACGCCGTTGGTCCGAAAGGTCTTTACCAGAACCTTTCACCTGAATTTTTGACGGCCTAGGGGCTGTCGTTTCTATGCTAAGCTTATTCATAGAAGCGGCTCCACCTCCGGGCAAAAATGCACAAAGGGCCGTCCGGTGAATGGGTGGGGTTGCACTAATGCCGGGGTGTCATAGACCGCTTCCAGCACTTCGGGAGTGCAGACCGTAAAAGTATCTCCGTCCCGGAAGATACCTTCATCTTTAAGAAAGATGAGACGCCGGCAATACTGGGTAGCAAGATTGACGTCGTGCATTACCGCCAGAATGGTGAGGCCTTCATGCTGATTGAGACGAGTCAATAATTCGAAGATCCTCAACTTATGGCGAATATCCAGGTTGGAGGTTGCTTCATCCAGAAATAGTATGGGGGTGGCCTGAGTCAGGGCCCGGGCCAGCACGATTAACTGGCGCTCGCCGCCGCTCACCCGATTGATGAGGTGAGGAGCCAACTCTCGAGTCTGGGTGGCGACCATGGCCGCTTCTGCCGCCTCCAAGTCCTCCCGGCTCTCCCGTTGAAAGCGGCCCAGATGCGGGTAACGGCCCATGAGGACAATTTCCCAGCAGCTGAAAGGAAAGCTGACCCAATTTTCCTGGGGGACTATGGCGACCTGGCGGGCCAGGGGCCGCGGTCGCCACTTGTTCAAGAGGATGCCGTCATAATAAATTTGGCCTTCTCGGGGAGGCAGCAGACCGGTTAAGGCGTTCAGCAGGGTGCTTTTCCCTGAACCGTTTGGCCCTAACAGGCCCACAAATTCCCCGGCTGCGACCTGGAAATTCAGGTCCTTAAGGACAATGTGGTTATCATAGGCTATGGTCAGACTCTCTGCCTTAATCATTGTATGGTCTACCCTAAGCGAGCCCCATGATAATTTCCAAAGTCATCTTCCGCCCAACTGGGCCAGGGGACCGGCCTCTGCCGGTTCCCGCGGCATCGGATCGAATTGCCTTTCATAGAGCCGCCGGTAAAGGGCGTTTTCTTGCAAGAGCGACTTATGGGTGCCGACCCCGACAATGCGGCCGGACTCCAGGACCACGATGCGATCGGCATGGCGGACGGTGGAAAGACGATGGGCCGCCATTAAGGTGGTGCGCCCCTGGATGAGCCAGTCTAAGGCCCGTTGCACCTCTCTTTCCGCTTCGGAATCCAGCGAGGACGTGGCCTCATCCAGGATCAGAATCTGCGGATCTTTTAGTAGGGCCCGGGCGATGGCCAGGCGCTGGCACTCCCCGCCGGAGAGACGCACTCCTTGCTCGCCGATAACCGTGTCCAGGCCCTGGGGCAACGCCATGACAAAGTCATAGGCAAAAGCCGCTTTGAGTGCCGCGATAATCTCTTCTTCGCCGGCCCCCAGGCGACCATAGGCCACATTGTGACGCACCGTATCATTGAACAGAATGGTCTGTTGGGTGACCATGCCGATCTGGCCCCGGAGAGATTCTAAGGTGACTGCGCGAATGTCCCGTCCGTCGATGAGTATGGCCCCTTGCTGAACCTCGTAAAAACGGGGTAGGAGATTTAATAAGGTGGTTTTTCCTGCGCCGCTCCGTCCCACCATGGCCAGCACTTCCCCTCGGCGCACCACCAGATCGATTTCTTTGAGTGCCGGGCGGCCCTCATAAGCACAGAAGACTCCTTGGAAAATGATCTCACGGGAGAATTTCGGCAAAGACTGAGCTCCCGGCCGGTCCCGGATCTCAGGTTCCCGGTCCATCAGGCCGAAGACCCGCAGGGCCGCGGCCAGCCCTTCCTGGACGGTGTTGTGTACCTGGCTCAACCCCTTAATAGGGGCATAAAGCATCAACAACGCTGCCAAAAAAGAAAAGAAGGTGCCAGGACTTGAATGTCCCCGAATCACGTTATGGCCGCCATAAAAGATAATGGCGGCGATGCCGAGCGCTCCCAAAAGCTCCATCACCGGCGGGCTTAGCTCCCGGGTGGCGGTCCATTTCATCCGCAGGCGAAAATACTCGCGGTTAACCCGGGAAAAGCGCTGCAACTCGTAATCCTCCCGGGCAAAGGCCTTAACGATGCGCTGCCCGGCGAGGCTTCCTTGCAAAACGTTGTAAAGGTCGGCACTGGCCAACTGGTTCCGATGCGAGATGGTTCTGAGGCGCCGCCCAAAGCGGACGATGATGACCAGGGCCAGGGGAAAGACCTCCATAGATAGCAGGGCCAGACGCCACTCCCGATAAAAAATCACCGCGGTAAGTCCTACCACCGTGAAGCTATCCCTGAAGAAACTGGTCACCACCCCTGTCACCGAGGTTTGCAACAGATTGACGTCATAAGTCAGGCGGCTCATTAAATCGCCGGTGGAGTGGTTATCAAAAAAGGCCAATGGCTGCCGCTGCAAGGAGCAGAAGAGTTCATCCCGCATCCGGGTAACAATGCCGTTACCGATAAAACTCATATGGTATCGATGGGCATAGGCCAGGGCTCCTTTGACCAGGTAGAGCAAGATTATCAGCGGCGGCAGCAAATAAAGCATATTAAGCCGCCGGGCGAAGAAGACGTCGTCCAAGACCGGCTTCACCAGGTAGGCTAAAAGGGCAGTGATTCCTGAGACCGCCAGCATGGCAATAACCGCCAGCGCCAACCGAAGCTGATGGGGCTTAAGATAGGTAAGGAGGCGCAGATATAAGTGCAGGTCCTGGACCATAATGAGCCTAATGTCCCCGGGTCAAGTTAAGCCCCTTCACCGGGTTCATCTTCCGCCTACCCCCGGCGGGCCTTGAACTGGCGCACCTGGTACATGAAGGCCTCGAGGCGGGTGCGGGTGTGGGTCTGTTCCTGGCCGTCGTAGGCCAGGTTCAGGAAGGGGATGTGGTCGTGGCGCTCCCGGAAGAGCTTGAACAGGGAGTTGACCACGGTGCCCGGCATGCAGGTGAACGGCATGATGTTCACCAGGCCGCAGGCCCCCTTGCGCACGAAGTCGTGGGATTTGCCCATGCTCAAGATGGCCTCCCCTTCAAACGACGGGTGCAGGTAGTCCCTGGCCATCTTTAGGGTCTCGGGGATGGTGGGTTCCGTCAGGTTCTTGATGCTGCCGCGGAAGATTTCCTCCAGCCGGTGCTCGTCCTTTTTCTGGACCCGCTCTTCCAGACAGACCGTCAGGAGTTCCCGGAAGCGCCGGTTGGCCAGGGCCGAATGCTTGGAACTGTGAGTGACGTAGAGGAGCCACTCGCCGATGGGCGGCATCCAGACCTCGCCGCCTAAGGCCTCGATCTCCCGCACCGCGTTTTCGTTGGAGAACTGGTTGGCCCGGGTGTAGATTTCCCCCACCACCCCCACCACGGGCTTGCCGCCGTTGATGCTCAGGGAGACGTCATCGAAGGTTCGCCGGGCCTCCTTGAGCGCCCCGGTCAGGTCGCCCCGGCTCCGCAAGGCATCGAAGACCTTGAGGAGATAGTGCTCATAGACCTGGTCGGCCTCGCCGGGGATGGACTCGTAGGGCCGGGTCTCCCGGAGTTTCTTTTCCAACAGGTCGATGGCCACCATGCCGTTCCAGGCGATCCGGGAAAAATCGCCGCCCACCAGGCCCACTTCCTTGAACATGTTTTCGTTCTGATCCGGGGAGTAGACCGGCACCTGGGGATACCCCAGGTCGTCCAGCACCAGGCGCTGGAAGCGGTGGTACTGGCCGAAGCGGCAGGGGCCGTCGGCCGCGGGCATGAAGAAGGCGCTCTTGTCCGGGTCGAAGTCCGGCCGCTGCAACAGTTTGGCCAGATCGCCGGTGGTGAGGATGAGGGGGTAGCACTCCTTGCCCGAGGTGAGGCGGCGGCCCAGTTCCAGGGTTTCTTCATCCGAGGGCGGCAGGGCCTCGGCGTCGCCGCCGCAGGCCTGGAACGCCGCCACGATGGCCAGGGCCTGGTCGGTCATGGGGGGCAGATAGATCTTGCGCTTGAGATTGCCGGTGACCCGGTAGCGGAAAGGGGACAGCCGCTCCGGGGCCGTTTCTACCGTGACGTTCTTCAGGCTGTCCAAAAAGGCCTCCAGCCGGGTGATGGCCCCCACGTCGGAGGAGTGCTCGTCAATCTCGATCTCCAAATACGGCTTGCCCCGCATGCGGTCCTTGAAGAAGTGCTGGATGAAGGAGTCGGGGCCGCAGCCGAAATTGGTGATATAGATGCCATAGAGCCGGGGGTCTTGGCGGATGAGTTCCGCCACCCCCAGGATTTTCTGGCCGAAGCGCCAGTACATGGGCTTGATTTCGTCCAAATGGTCCACCTGGTCCACGGGCAAAAAGTCCATGGGCAGGGCCAGCACCCCCAACTGCCGCAGTTTCCGGTGCAGGTTGAGGTTCATGCCGGGGTCCAGGGCGTTGTAAGGGCGGCCGATGAGGACCAGGAGGCGGCCGTTGGGCGGCAGGGAATTGAGGATTTCCCGGCCCCGGGCGGTGAGGCGATCGTAGTAGGCCTGCTGGGCCGCCTGGGCCCGGTGCATGGCCCGGTTCACCCGGAAGGGGCCCACCCCCAGTTCCCGCCCCAGAGCCCGGAGGCCCTGGCGCAGCCAGCGGTCGCCCCGGCCGAAGTAGAGCACCGGGGACAACATCTTGGCCCCGAACGCCGCGAAATCGATGGACGTGGGCACGGTGTAGGTCAGGGATTGGGACATGGGACAGACCACCCCGCTGCCAATCTCGGGGTGCGGGTGGGGCAGGTCGATGAGGCTGGGCAGGAAGATGCGCTTGACCCCGGCCTTTAAGAGGGCCAGGATGTGGCCGTGGGCCACCTTCACCGGGTAGCAGGGCTCCGCCGCCATGGCCTCGGTCCCCTGGTTGATCACCTTCTTGTTGGTCTTGGGCGAGTAAACCACCGTGAACCCCAGGTCCTCAAAGAAGGCCCGGAAGAAGGGCATGAGCTCCTGAAAGAACATGGTCCGGGGGATGCCGATGGGGCCGCGCTTCCCTTCTTTGGGGGGCTCTTCGCCGTAGAGCCAGTTTTCCCGCTCCAGGAGCAGGTCCGGCAAATCGTACTGCTTCTGGACTTTTCCCACTTCGTATTTTTCGCACCGGCTGCCGTAGAACAGGGGCTTTTCCCCTTCGATCTTCACCTGGCGAATCTCGCAGGTGTTGGGGCAGCCGTTGCATTCAAAGGAAGTGACCTCGTAGTGCCGGTCGGCCAGGTCGAACCCCTTGAACCCGGAGGTCTCCCAGTCCCGTTCCCGCATGGCCAGAAGCGCCGCGCCGATGGCCCCGGTGACGTCGTGATGGGGCGGCACGGTGATCTTTTTGCCGCAGACCTGCTGAAAGGCGGCGACGATGCCCCGGTTGGCGGCGGTGGCCCCCTGGTAGAAAATGTGGTTGCCGATGGGCCGGTCTTCCACCACTTTGTTGAGGTAGTTCTGGACGATGGAGTAGGACAGGCCGGCCACCAGGTCTTCTTTGGCCGCGCCCCGCTGCTGGTGGTGCACCAGGTCGGACTCCATGAACACGGTGCAGCGCTCGCCCAGGCGCACCGGGTTCTGGCCGGCCAGGGCCAGGTCGCCGAACTCGCCTCGGATGGAAATCCCCAGCTTTTCGGCCTGCTCCTCCAGGTAGGAGCCGGTGCCGGCGGCGCACACCTTGTTCATCATGAAGTCCACGATGGCGCCGTGGGACAGGCTGATGAACTTGGAGTCCTGGCCGCCGATCTCGAAGATGGTGTCCACGTCGGAGTCGATGGCCGCCGCGGCGGTGGCCTGGGCGGTGATTTCGTTCCTCACCAGGTCGGCGCCGATGAAGTCGCCGGTGAGATAGCGGCCCGAACCGGTGGTGGCCGCGCCCATGATCTTCACGCGGTCGGCGAGCCTGGCGCCCACCCGGCGCAGGCCCTCGGTGATGGCCTCGAGCGGCCGGCCCGCGGTCATGAGGTACTCCCGGGCCAGCACCCGCATCTCCGCGTCGATGACCACCACGTTGGTGCTGATGGAACCCACGTCGACGCCCAGGTAGCCTTCCACCACCGAGCCGTCCGCCGGCAGGTCGATCACCCGGTAGTCCTCCGGACCCAAGGCCTTGGGCGGCTTAAGCGGCGGCAGGCGCCGGGATTGGTCCTCGTCCTGCAGCAGGTGTTCTCTGAGGGGGTTCAGGTCCAGGTGGAAATCAACCGGCGGGTTCTCCCGGGCCACCAGCACCGCGCCCACGGCCCCCAGGGCGCAGAAGTACGGCGGAATGATGAGCCCGGCGTCATCCAGGCCGAAGACCTGCCGGAAGGCCTGGCGCACCCCGAGGTTGTGGGCCACGCCCCCTTGAAAGGCTATCGGCGGGGCGAAGGTCTTGCCCTTGGCGATGTTGCTCTTTAAGTTGCGGCCCATGGCCTGGCACAGGCCGGCGATGATCTCGAAGTCCGGGGTGGCGCCCTGCTGCAGGTGGATCATGTCGGTCTTGGCAAAGACGCTGCAGCGCCCGGCCACCCGGGGCGGGGTGGTGGATTTCAGGGCCAGTTCGCTGAATTCTTCGATGGTGTAGCCCAACCGGTGCGCCTGCTGGTCCAGGAAAGAGCCGGTGCCCGCGGCGCACATGGTGTTCATGGCGAAATCCTCGATAATCAGGTGGCCGTCTTCCTCCCCCACCATGATCATCTTGGCGTCTTCGCCCCCCATGTCGATGATGGTGCGGGCCTGGGGCGCAAAATGGTGCGTCCCCCGGCCTTGGGCGATGACTTCATTGATGAACCGGCCGCCCAGAATCTCTGCCAGCCGCTGGCCCCCCATGCCGGTGCAGGCCACCAGCCGGCACCGCGTTAGGGGAAATTCCAGGGACTCCAGGAGGTTTAAAGCGGTGCGGGAGGGCGCCCCCAGGTGGCGGCGGTAAACTTCCTTGACCACCTCCCCGGCGGGATTCATGATCACCAGATTGACGCTCACTGAGCCGACATCCAGCCCCACATCGAATTTGCCTTGCATATGCCGTATCCCCCGAATTGCGGATAGAAATTCTCAGAAAGTTATTGTCGTTTCAGGATTAGCCGTTCTGCCCTTTATTAAATCTTCGGAAAAACATTTTATTATTGCAGGTTTTCCAAACGACTCACCCATTGATGAAAATGGGGGCATTCTGCGCAGAGTGCATGTAACCCAATGCGTTTGGAAATTACCATGCCGTAGAAAGGTTTATTGTACATAGGAAAGATATCTTTCAACCTTTTTGACGGAGCAGTCTTGGGATTATCATTGATTTCTTCAGGAGTCTTAAAAGAGGCTCTAATTTGCGTAAGTTCGGGTTCCTTGCCTGGATCATAGAGCGCCCTGGCGATTTCTGCCGGTTTAGTGAACAGGAGACCCTCGAATTCATGCAGAGTTAAGTTTACCAAAAATTTCGGGTGATCTATATCTTGTCTGAAAGCATTTTCTATGTATTGCACTTTGTCATAAGGTGCAGCCGGGGCATCCTGACGGCCCGGAAATTCGCCAGGCAGACCATATAAATCAAACATGGTGGTTACACGAAGGGCACTTGTATCACCCAGTAATCGCATCAAATCTCTTCTAACTTGTGTATAGGAGATTATTCCCCCCTTAAAATTGGGGCCGCTCTTGACAATTTTGGTATTCACAAGAGTCGGGATTAGGTACTTTCCATAATTATTTAGGTGCGGGTTCAGAACCTCTTTGACAAATTTTTCCTCGGTCTGCCCTTCCACCAGAACTAGTACTTTCCGCATAAATTATGGACGCCCACCAATGACATTCTTTTCCCAGAGATCACCGAGACTGTAATCGTCGAGCCAATTTGTCATATCAGCTTTATCTAAACGCCGAAATACGCTGTGGCCCTCTTCCCGTTCCACCACCACCACATCTTGGGGTTGAAAATGGTTCACCAGGGTTACAGACTGGGTCGAGATCAATACTTGGGTCCGCTTTGCTGCACTTTGCAGGAGATTCGCCAATACCGAGATGGCGGATGGGTGCAGCCCCAATTCCGGTTCGTCCACCAAAATCACCGATGGCAATTGTGGTTGAAGCAATAGGGTAACCATGCAGATGAACCGCAGGGTCCCATCCGAGAGGACCGAGGCATTAAAATAGGCATCGCTGCCTTTCTCCAACCATTCCAGGCGGATTTTATCTGGATTTAACTCCGATGGTTGGAGATTGAAGCGGTCAAAAAATGGCGCCACCAAACGGATAGCATCCTGGATGTTGTCAAAATGGTCTTTATGATTTCTTTCTAAACGATAGAGAAAGGCGGCCAAATTGCGGGCGTCAGGCCTGAGAAACCGGTTATCTTCCAAATCTCCGGTCTGCTTTACCTTGGCACTATCGCTGGTGTCATGGAAGTGATAAAGCTTCCAACTCGCTAAATGACTCAGTACATAACCAGCAATGCGGGTAGGTTTTGCTGAAATCTTAGATTCCAGATGTCCACTTCCCAGTCTTTCTGTTTTGGGGTTTGAATAGGCTTTATCATGGAACCATACATCCTCATATTTAAAAAAGAAATTACCTTCAGTGCCTGGGGATAGTCTGCATTCATACCCATTGACGCCGTTTTCAAAAGATAAACTGAAAGACATCGATGCCGATTTCTTCCGCCCAAAATGTAGAATAATATCCGCTCCGCCTTGTGCGGCGGTATAGATTTGCAAATTTCCTTCGATCAGATGATTCAAGAATTTGAAAGCGCCGATGAAATTTGATTTGCCGGAGCCATTCGCACCGATAAAAACGTTCAAGTCACTCAATTCCAGGTCAAGGTACCGGATCGATTTATAATTGGTTATTTTTATTTGGTCCAACTTATTCATTTGTGACCTGTATATTGCTCAGTCGCCTGGGGATTAGGCTGCACCGGTTTCTTGGCTGCGGTAAAATTCCTGGTCATGGTACCGGTTATGCGAAATGCGGCCGGAGTCCTGGAGGCGTTTTAGCCGGGCCACTACCTGCACCAGCGGCAGGCCCAACGCCTGGGCCAGGTCCGGGGCGGTCATGGGCCGCCGGGAGAGCATTTCCACGAAATCGTCGTCTCGGCCGGATATGCCGACGATATCCGCCCGGCTGAAGGAGGCGATGACCTCTACCGGCCCTCCCAGGGTCGCGGCGGCGGCCTCCATCTCCCCGGCATCCAGGGGCCGGGCGGCGGCTTCCACCACCGGCCGCACCGCGGTGTTGATCTGGATCTTGTCCGGGGCGATTTTTTGTATAGCCCGGCGCAAGAGGGTCAATTCATCTTCGGTGTCATTAAGACCTTTGAGCAGCATGACCTCAAGCCAGATCCGGCCCCGGTACTCCCGGCGGAAGGACATAAGGCCCTCAAGCAAAGACTCCAGGGAAAGCTCCGGCAGGGGCCGGTTGATGGCGCGATAAGTCTCTTCCCGGGCGGCGTCCAGGGAGGGCAGGACCACATCCGCCGCGGCCAGCTCCCGGCGCACCTCGGGCAGATACAGGAGGGCCCCGTTGGTGAGCACCGCCACCGGGATATCGGTCATCGCCTTGATCTCGCGGATGATGCGGCCCAACCCGAGATTCAAAGTGGGTTCGCCGGAGCCGGCCATAGTGATGAAATCTGGGGCCGGGCCTGGGTCCTTGAGATAGTCGGCCATCTCCGAGATCATGGCTTCGGTCTGGTAGGAAAAACGCTGCCGGGTCTGGCAGGTGGTGGGCCCCACCTCGCAATAAATGCAGTTATAAGGGCAGGTCTTGGGAGGGATGAGATCAACCCCTAAAGACCGCCCCAGGCGGCGAGACGGAACCGGACCGAACAGGTGGGCCATATCAGAAACAACCCAATTGGCACTGGATGATTTTGATCTTGAGCTCGTTGAGCAGCTCCCCCAGGTCGTGGCGGGAAAGGCCCAGTTCTTCAGCCAGTCTGAAGGCCGCGGCGCAGGCGATCTTGCCCTCCGGGGCCGCCGCCTTGATTCTGGCCTTGACGTCTTCCTGCGACATGAGCACCTCTATAACAAATCTATTGTAGAG
>PEWM01000178.1 GCA_002779455.1 Deltaproteobacteria bacterium CG07_land_8_20_14_0_80_60_11 | reverse complement strand
CTTCCTCTCAGTTTTACTTTCCAAAAATAGCCCCTGAAATGGGGCTTTTCTTATCATAAATCGGAAAGTAAAGTCTACCTTCCAAAATTCCATCATAAAAACCACCTTTGTTACGTTGTTTCCGGGAAGTAAGATAAATTACCTCAACCAACTATCACTTGCTATTTAGCTTGTTGGTGGTACGCTGTTTATTAATATGTTGTTTTTCGATAGGAGGATATTCACTATGAACCAAGACCATTACATTGGCGATGTTGCAGTTACAAAGACTTTGAATCGTGAACAATACGTTAACGATGTGAAAGCCGCGATGATTATAGGCTGCTCACCTCAGACACTTCGGAACTGGCGCTGCACTGGCGGCAGAGGACCAGTCTACTGCAAGAAACACCATATGGTTAGGTATCGCGTGCAGGATTTGTTGGACTTTATGGCTGCCGGCCGCATCGACCCCGAGGCCCGGCGGGAGGGGTGATTCATGGGTACCCTGATCGTAGAACCTGCTGCCTCCTCCACCCAAGATCAGGGGGTGGCTGGTGACGGCCTTGCGGCGGCCCTGGACATTGAGAAAATCCCTCAGGAGCTTAAGGCCCGGCCTCAATGGGTTGTGTGGCGGCAAGAGAGACGAGAAGGAAAGCCTACTAAAATTCCCTACCAACCCCGGAACCCCAAAAGAAAAGCGAGCAGCACGAACTCTGCCACCTGGGGGACCATTGAGCAAGCCTTGAGTGTGGCTAAGACAAACGGGTTTGCCGGGATAGGCTATGTGTTTAGTCCACAGGATGACTATGCAGGGGTGGATTTCGACCATTGCAGAAACCCGGAAACCGGCCAGTTGAAGTATTGCGCCTTGGTCATGCTTGACTACCTGGACTCATATCCCGAAGTAAGCCCGAGCAAAACAGGTATCCACGTTATCATCAAAGGCCAGGTCCCCCCGGGGGGGAACTCCAAAGGGCTCCCCTGTGGCTCTAAGATTGAAATGTATTCCCAGGAGAGGTACTTCACCTTCACCGGCGCCTATCTGGAAGGGACCCCGGCCACCATCGAACCCCGCCAGGCCGAGCTTGAGGCCCTGCACCGAGAGGTATTCGGGGCGGCCCAGTCGCCCCAGGCGGCCCCCGCCGGCCCCCACTTTGCCCTTGACCTAAGCGACCAGGAATTGATTGAAAGGGCGCTCCGGGCCGCCAATGGGGAGAAGTTCGACCGGCTGATGGCGGGGGATACCAGCCAATACCCATCCCCCTCGGAGGCTGATCTCTCTCTGTGTTCAGTTCTGGCCTTCTGGACCCAGGACCCGGGCCAGATTGACCGAATATATCGGACAAGCGGCCTTTATCGTAATCCGGGGAGGGATAAGAAATGGAACCGGAATACGGCCGGAAGCACCTACGGAGCCATCACCATTGCCAAGGCCATTGCCGGTACGACTGAAACCTACCAAGGCCCCGGAGCCAACCGGAACAACGGGAAACGTACCCGGCCGACAGGATCATCCGCGAAAGGCGGCGGGGGAACGGGGGGCGCTTCCAATGCCGCGGAAGAAGCCCCAGGCCCGGGCCCGGTCGTCGGATTCAACCTAACCGACCTGGGCAATGCCCGGCGGCTGGTGGCCCAGCATGGGCAGGACCTCCGATATTGCCACCTATCGAAAAAGTGGTGGATATGGACCGAAAAAGTTTGGGCGGTTGATACCACGGGTGAGGTAATCCGGCGGGCAAAGTTGACGGTTGCCGAGATTTACCAGGAAGCGGCGGCGGCTGGGGAAAAGGAGCGGGAAGCAATCGCCAAATTTGCCTTACGAAGTGAGCACGACCAGAGGATCAAGGGCATGATCCGGCTGGCCGAAAGCGAGCCCGGGATACCAATAAGCCCCGGCCAAATGGACGCTAACCCCTGGTTACTGAATTGCTTGAACGGCACGGTTGATCTCAAGACAGGCGCACTCCGGCCCCATGCCCGGGGAGACCTTATAACCCGCATGGCCCCGGTTGTTTTTGACCCCCTGGCCACCTGCCCCCGATGGGAGAAGTTTTTAGACCGTATCCAAAAATCAAACCATGCTGTGATTTCATTTATTCAAAGAATCCTGGGCTATGCTTTGACGGGGGATTGCAGCGAACAATGCTTATTCCTATTATGGGGAGGCGGCGCAAATGGCAAATCGACATTGCTTGCTATTATTTCTGCAATACTTGGTAACTATGCAATGCAGACACCTACTGAAACATTATTAGCCAAGCAAAAAGGCGATATTCCAAACGACATTGCAAGATTGAATGGACCCAGGTTCGTGACTGCACTCGAAGTGTCACAAGGCCGGCGGTTAGCCGAATCTCTGGTAAAGCAAATTACTGGACAAGATACCATTTCAGCACGTTTCCTTTTTGGCGAATACTTTGACTTTAAGCCACAATTCAAAATATTTCTTGGAACTAATCATAAGCCCATAATTAAAGATACGAGTCATGCGATGTGGCGGCGGATCAAGTTAATTCCCTTCCTCGTGAAGATTCCAGATGAGCAGCAGGACAAAAAACTTATAGCGAAGTTGCAGGCCGAGGCCCCTGGTATCCTGGCCTGGATGGTCCGCGGTTGCCTCTCCTGGCAGCATGGTGGTCTGGGGACCCCCGATGAGGTAAACCAAGCCACGGGGGACTATCAACAGGAAATGGACGTTATAGGGGATTTCATTTTGGAGTGCTGCATCACCGCCCCGGGCGCATCGGCAACGGCCAAAGAACTTTATTCAGCATATACAGCATGGGCCGACGCAGCCGGCGAAAAACGGCCACTTTCACAAAGGGCTTTCGGTATGAGCCTTACTGAGCGCGGGTTTGACCGGAAACCCGGAACGGGCAATATTTCAATGTGGTGGGGGATCGGCCTAAAACACAGTTAACAAAGTTAACGAAGTTAACCTGAATTCAGGTTCTTACTATGAAATTTCCCTTTAAGGGAACTTACCGGGAAATAGGTTAACTTGGTTAACTTCATTAACTAAAAAGCCATGAAAATCTTGATTGACACCCATGCAAATCTCTACCCATTAAGCCACCTCCCCGGCGCCGTGGTGGACCGGATTAAAGCCCGGCTCAGCTTCCCGAACCCGGCCTACCTGGGGGCCCAGAAGCGTGGCTTTTCGACCTGGAATATCCCCCAGCAGATTCAAGGCTACCGAGTTGAGGCTGACACCCTGATAATCCCCCGGGGCTTCGTCCGGCAACTGATCGGGATTCTCCGGGGTGCCGGCGTCCGGTACCGCTTCGAGGACCGGCGGCGGACCCTGTCTGAGGTTGCCTTCACCTTTCACGGGCAGCTTGAAGACTTCCAAGAAACGGCGGTTGAGGCGATGGCAGCCAGGGACTTCGGCGTCCTGGCGGCGCCCACCGGCAGCGGCAAAACGGTGGTGGCCCTGGCCCTCGTGGCCATGCGGCGGCAACCGGCTCTTGTGGTGGTGCATACCAAGGAATTGCTTGAGCAATGGATTGCCCGGATAGAAGAGTTCTTGGAAATTTCAGCCCGGGAGGTGGGGCGGATCGGCGGCGGGAAGCAGATCATCGGCGACAAGATCAGTGTGGCCCTGGTGCAATCGCTGTACAAGTGCGCCGGCGAGGTTGCACCCCATGTCGGTTTCTTGGTGGCGGACGAATGTCACCGGTGCCCATCCCGGACCTTCACCGAAGCGGTTACGGCCTTTGATTCCCGCTTCATGCTGGGCTTGAGCGCAACCCCATGGCGCCGTGACGGCCTCTCCCGGCTCATTTACTGGTACGTGGGGGATGTGGCCCACCAGGTTGACGCGGCGGCTTTGGTGGAAGTGGGCCACGTCCTGGAGGCCGAAGTGGTATGGCGGGAAACCGACTTTGAACCTACCTTCGACCCGAGCACAGAATACTCAAAGATGCTTTCCGAACTTACCCGGGACCCGGCCAGAAATGCCCTGATTGCCGACGATGTAGCCCGGGAAGCCGGAAACGGCGGCGGGGTGCTCCTGGTGCTCTCGGATAGGAAAGCCCATTGTGAGACGCTGGTGGAACTACTGGAGGACCGCGGGGTAAAGGCCCACCTGCTCACCGGGGACTTGAGCAACGGCGAGCGTCAAGCGGTCGTGGCGGCCCTGAACGCTGGCCGCGTCAAGGTGTTGGTGGCCACCGGCCAGCTTATCGGAGAGGGATTTGATTGCCGGGAGTTGAGCACCTTATTCTTGGCGACGCCCATCAAGTTCAACGGGCGGCTCCTGCAATACCTGGGGCGAATATTGAGGCCGGCACCGGGGAAGGACCGGGCAGTGGTCTATGACTATGTGGACCCCG
>PEWM01000037.1:11751-14069 GCA_002779455.1 Deltaproteobacteria bacterium CG07_land_8_20_14_0_80_60_11 | reverse complement strand
TTTTAACTTTGCCGGCACCTATTCGGTCACCCAATATGGCGGTCAGAGCGAACTCTTTAACCTCAACGGTACCCTTTACGCCACCCCCATCCCCTCCACCGTGCTCCTCCTGGGCTCGGGCCTGGCGGGGCTGGTGTTCTGGCGGCGGCGGCGGGAGGCCAAAGCCAAAAGCTGAGCGCTCGTCTTATCTCTGCCCGAATCAGCCGGGGCGGGGCCGTTGGATGGCCCCGCCCCGGCTCGTTTTTTAAGGAATCCGGCAGGTGCGTGAGACGCACCCTCTGGTCGGAAAGTTTTTGGTGGCGCCGGTATCTTATACCAAATCGCAATCAACTGGATATTTTATGTAGGGGCGGACCTGCGTGTCCGCCCTCAGCCAGGGCGCACACATAGGTGCGCCCCTACAATCAGATAGTTGCTTTTTGAATGCGAATTAGTATTACCGGTGCGGGTGGCACAGGCTGGAAAGCCTGTGCTAATTTAAAGAACTTTTCGGACCAGGGGTTTCTATTTGCCATTAAGCAGTGTAATTTTCACTCGAGGAGCAACTCATGCACGGATACACCCTGGCAGTGAAACGGGACTTCGTGGCCCGGCACTATCTCTTCGGCGGCGATTGGGGCGCGGAAAATCAACTCCATGCCCACCATTACCAGGTTGAAGTTCAGCTGGAAGGCCGGACCCTGGATAAACACGGCTACCTGGTGGACATTGTGGCCGTTGAAGCCCACCTGGAAGAACTGGTGGCGTATTACCGGGATCAGACCCTGAACGATCTCCCGGAATTCGCCGGGCTCAATCCCAGCATCGAACACTTCGCCCGCCTCCTCGGCCAGTCGCTTTTAGGCCGCGTGCCGGAACCCCTCAGCGCGGTCACGGTCAAAATCTGGGAAAATGACATCGCCTGGGCGGCTTACCGCGAGGCACGTTAGTGCATGTAGGCCTGCTCATTTGCGGGAGCCTGACCACCATCTCCGGCGGCTTCATCTATGACCGGAACCTGGTCCGGTATCTCAGGGAGGCCGGCGACCGGGTGGACGTCATCAGTCTCCCCTGGCGCCGCTATGGGTTAAGCCTGCTGGACAACCTGACCCCGGGGCTTTACCGCCGGCTCACGCAGGCCGCTTTCGATGTCCTCCTCGAAGATGAGCTGGCGCACCCCGCCTGTTTCTGGCTCAACCAGCGCCTGCGCCCCCGGTTGAGCTGCCCCGTAGTCGCCATCGTCCATCATCTGCGCTGCCGGGAGCGCCATCCGGCCTTAATGAGCCGGCTGTACCGGCAAGTGGAAAGACGCTACCTGGCCTCGGTGGACGCCTTCATCTGCGTCAGCCGCACCACCGGAAAAGACGTGGAGGACTTGGTAGGGCGGGCGCGGCCCCTGGTGGTGGCGCCGCCTGGGGGCGACCGTTTGACCGGAAAAATCACCGCAGCACAAATTGTTGCCAAGGCGGAGGAACCAGGGCCTTTAAAAATTATCTCCGTGGCCAACCTAATTCCCCGGAAGGGAATCCATACCTTGATAACTGCTCTGGCCAGTCTGCCTCACAACGATTGGCAACTCACGGTTGCCGGCAGTCTGAATATGGATACAAGTTATGTGGGCAGCATTCGCCGCCAAATTGAGCAGGAGAAATTGAATCATAGGATATCATTGCTGGGTAAGGTTTCCGACGAAGAGTTGGCCATTCTTCTCCCCCAATACCACCTCCTGGCGGTGCCCTCATCCTACGAAGGTTTTGGCATCGCCTACCTGGAGGGCATGCATTTCGGCCTGCCCGCCATCGCCGGAACTGCCGGCGCGGCCAAAGAGATAATTACTCACGGCCGGAACGGCTTTCTGGTGGACCCGGGGGATGCCGCCGCCCTGGCCCGCTGTATCAGCCTGCTGATGGAGGACCGGGAGCTTCTGAAACGCTTGAGCCTGGCGGCGCATCGCTCCGCCGCCGCCCATCCTACCTGGAGCGAGAGCGCCGCCCGTGGGCGGACCTTCCTCCAGAGTTTGCTGAGGTGACCGTGTCCGCCCCGGCTGCTCCCGACTTTATCCGCTATCTGGCCGCCAAACAGGGCCTGGATGACCGCTCCCTGAACCGGTACGTCTGGGATCACCTGGTGCGGGCGGTGCGGGACCGGCCGGACTCCTCCCCCCTCCGGGTCCTGGAAGTGGGCTGCGGCATCGGCGTCATGGTGGAGCGGCTGCTGGATCGGGGTTTGCTGACCCGGGCGGCGTACACCGGCATTGATGTGGAGGCCGAATTCATCCGGGCGGCCGCCGAGCGCTTACGCGGTTATGCGGCGGCGCGCCATGCCTCCCTGGCAGGGGG
>PEWM01000037.1:6346-11591 GCA_002779455.1 Deltaproteobacteria bacterium CG07_land_8_20_14_0_80_60_11 | reverse complement strand
CTGCCCCGTCTTTTGTCGCGCCTTTCTCCCGGCGGGCTCTTCTATTTCACCCTCAATTTTGACGGGGCCACCACCTTTGAGCCCCCCATCGACCCGGACCTGGACGCCTGGATCGAAGCCCTGTATCACCGCACCATGGACACGCGAAGCCGCCGGGGCCGGCCCTCGGGCAGCAGTCGCACCGGGCGCCGACTCTTCGGGCGTCTCCAAGAGGCGGGCGCCCGGGTGGTGGCGGCGGGCAGCTCCGACTGGGTGGTCTTTCCCGGCCCGGACGGCTATCCCGGGGATGAGGCTTACTTTCTCCACTTTATCATCGACACCATCGCCGGGGCCCTGCACGAGCACCCCGGGCTGGATAGCGGCCGATTTGAGGCCTGGATCGCAGAGCGCCACCGCCAGATCAAGTCGGCGGAATTGACCTACATTGCCCACCAGCTGGATTTTATAGGTTATATTTAGAAAAAGAAATGTAGGGCAGGCGCCCTCGCCTGCCCAGGAACAGCCGAGGGCGGCTGTTCTACATTTATGAACCAGTTCTGGATCGGAGACACGGTTTGCTACGGGTCATCATCTACGACTGCGACGGGGTCCTGGTCGATTCCCGGGAATCCAACCGGGCCTTCTACAACCATATCCTGGACCGCTTCGGGCTGGATCCCCTGACCGAGGCGCAGCTTGCGGTGGTCCACATCAGCACCGCCCAGGGGGCCATCAATTATCTCTTCCAGGGCCATCCGAGCCGGGAAGAGGCCCAGGCTTATCAGCAGACCATCAACAACGCCCCGTTTCTGCCCCTCATCCGCCTGGAGCCGAACATTCGGGAGGTGCTCATCCGGCTTCGATCCCGCTACCTGACCACCATCGCCACCAACCGGGGCAAAAGCCTGCCCCTGGTGCTCCGGACTCTGGGCCTGGATGACCTCTTCGACCTGACCGTCTCGGCCTACGACGTCACCCGGCCCAAGCCGCACCCGGAGTGCCTGGTAAAGATTCTCACCCTATTCCGGCTGGAGCCGGAGGCGGCTTTGTACATCGGGGACGCGGCCCTGGACCAGGAGGTGGCTGCGGCTGCCGGGGTGCCCTTCGCGGCCTACAAAAACCCCGGGTTGACCGCCCATTACCACCTGCAGTCCCATCTGGACCTGCTGCCGTTACTCAAACTTTAACGGTGGCGCTTTTTCTTTTTTTCAGCCGCCCGCTATTTTTTCTCCCCCAAGCTCAAGGGCCTTAACATTTTCCCCTGGGGCGGTTCTAAATACTTAAACGCACCAACCAATCCCTTGGGAGGGAAGAGTCATGAACAGAAAACAACGCTTTTGGGGCCTGCGCCTGGGAAAGCAGATGATATTTTTGGCTCTGCTGGGCTTGAGTTTTCTCACGGGATGCGCCACGCCGGCTCAAAATCCCAGCCTTTACACGGGAGCGGGTCTGGGTGCAGCCCTGGGAGCCGGCATCGGGGCCGCCGCTAATCACCGGAATCCCTGGAAGGGGGCGGCTATCGGCGCCCTGCTCGGGGGTGCCGGGGGAGGCGTGGCCGGAGAAGTTTACGGGCGGTCACAAACCCCCTATCAACCGCAACCGCAGGGATATTACCAGCCGCCTCAGCAGGGTAATTATCAGCCCCAGCCTTATTATGGGCCTCCGGGCAGCTAACCGGCTGGCCACAGTAAAACCGGATGCCGGTGGCTGACCGGTTGCAGGAATTAGCCCTGGTGAGTGGATCTCGCCAGGGCTTTTTTTAGGTGTGCCGGGCATGCACCGCAGCTCGGAGGTGAGAGTCCTCTACCCAACCTGATGGAGGTGAAGGGTGGAGCTGTGCGCCAGGGCGTCATCGTGAGGCGGGGTCTGAAGGAAGCGTGGAGCAAAACCGTGACCTGACGGACAGAAACCGGATACGAGGCAGGACTGGCCGGACGAGTGGGCCTATGACCATGAAGTCCATATCCATCAAGGGCCAGGGCTGTATATCCGGCAGGTGTGCGGCGAAGGCGGCGGTGCTTACCTCGGGAGGCCTGGGTCGTGTCCCGGAGGCGGGACTGAGGGGGTCGTGAGGCCCTCTGACCGCAACTCGGTATTAACCATCCGAACCGCCGGGTACGGACCCGTACTCCCGGTGGTGTGACAGGGAAAGCCTGCAAGGGCCTACCTAGGTCGATTTTATAAGTCTTTTATTACCTCCGGCAGCAGTTTCCCGGCGGAGCCTTTGAGGAAGTGGTCGGTGAGGCTAGAGGTGAGGCGGGTGGGTTCCAGGTTGTTTTCCACGATGACGGCGTGCCATTCCTTGGCGATGGCCGGGATGTAGCTGGCCGGGGCCACCTCGCCGGAGGCGCCGATGACCAGGAGCAGGTCGCAGTGCTGGGCCAGTTCTTCGGCCTCGGCCTGGGCGGCCGGGGGAATGGGTTCGCCAAAGAAGACCACGTCGGGCCGGATCAGGCCGCCGCACAGGCAATAAAGCGGGGTGTGGGAAAAATCCAGGGTTTCCCGGGGATGGTGGCCTTTGCAGGTATCGCAGACGAAGTGCAGGGCGTTCCCGTGGTACTCCACCACCCGTTTAGACCCCGCCGCCTGGTGCAGGTTGTCCACGTTCTGGGTGATGATGCCGGTCAGAAACCCCCTGGCCTCCAACTCCGCCAGGGCGCAGTGGGCCGGGTTGGGCCGGGCCCGGGTGATGGTGGCGTCCATCTCCTTCAGGAGTTGCCAGACCTTGGCCGGGTCGCGGCGAAAGGCCTGGATATGGGCGTATTCCATGGGATCAAAGCGGTCCCAGAGGCCGCCCGCGCCCCTAAAGCTGGGGATGCCCGACGCCACCGAGATGCCGGCGCCGGTTAAAGCCACTACCCGGGGGTGCCGGCGAATGATCCCGGCCAGCTCCTGGGGAGTAATCTCTTGCGCGTTGGCCTTCATGGGCGTCTCAACCTCTCTTATGTTCCTAAGTCCTTCTTATCCCTAGTATTACCTTAATTACGGCAAATTGGCATTAATCGTCCAGCCGGATCCGGGCGTCCAGGGCGAGGATCCCCGGTTTTCCCGGGAAGACCCGCACCGGGTTGAGGTCCACCTCCCGGAGGTAGGGAAAATGCAGCATCAATTGGGACAGGGCCGTCAGGGCCCGGCTCAGGCTGTCCAGGCCGGCGGGCGGCCGGCCCCGGGCGCCTGCCAGGATCCGGCCGATACGGGTTTCGGCCATGAGGTCCCGGGCCTGGGCCGGGTTCAAGGGGGCTACCCGGAGAGCCACGTCATCCAGGATTTCGGTGTCGACCCCGCCGGCGCCGAAGGCCACCACGGGGCCGAAGGAGTCATCCCGGCGGGCCCCGAGAAGCACTTCCTGGCCGCCGGCCACCTGGGACATGACCACCACCTGCCAGGCCTCCTGGGGAGGCAGGTGGCTCAGAGCCACCTGGGCCAGCCGGTTAAAGGCATCTTGAACCGCGGCGGCATCAGGTAAGTTCAGAATGACCCCGCCGGCCTCGGTTTTGTGAACCAGGCTGGGGGCCGAGAGTTTGAGCACCACCGGGAACCCCAGGCGGCCGGCGGCGGCCGCCGCCGCCTCCGGGGTGGCAGTCGCGGCCCAGGGGGCCAGGTCCAGGCCCAGGGCCCCGATCACGGTGAGGGCCTGGGCCAGGGGGAGAAACCCCCCGGGTTTGGAGCCCGTCAGCGTCTCGGCCACGGTGGCGGCCTCTGGTAAGGGGGGCGGCTCCGCCAGTCCCCGGCTTTCTCCCCGGGCGGCCAAGTCGCGGCTCACCGCCAGGGCCTGCACCGCCTCCTCGGGAAAATGAAAGACCGGAATCCCCAGGTCGTCCCGCAGGTAGTCCGCTTCGTTGAGGGTGCACAGCACGGTGATGGCCAGGGGTTTTTGCGCTTCCCGGGCCAACTCCACCATGCGCCGGGCCATCTCCCGGGCGGCTTCCTGCTCAATGTCCGCCATGATGGGTCCGTAATGGAACAGCACCGCGTCCACCTCGGGGTCCCGGCACGCCGATGCCATGATATCGAGGTAAACGTTGAAGTCGAAGATATCCCCCAGATCGATGGGGTTGGTGGGGTGGATGACCCCGGCCCGGGAGCGGGCCGTGATGTCCTGGACCAGCGTCTCGGACAGGGGCGGCAGGGTGAAGCCAAACCGGCGACAGGCATCGGCGGTGACCACGGCCTCGCCGCCGCTGCGGGAGAAGACCACCACGCGGTTGCCCCGCACCGGCGGCTGGCCCACCAGCCGGGCGGCGTTCAAGAACTCGGACTGGGTCTTGACCCGGATGAGCCGGCTTTGCCGGCAGGCGGCCTCCAAGACCCGCTCATCGGTGGTCAGGGAGGCGGTGTGCGACTGGGCGATGGTGGCCGTTTCCGGCCCCACATTGGCCATATGCAAATAAACGGGCTTGGTGGCCTTATCGGCGACGGCCAGGAGTCCCCGGCCGTCTTGCAGGCCTTCCAGGTAAACATAGATGGCCCCGGTACCCGGGTCCTCCAGGAGGTACTCCAAAACTTCGTTTTCGGCCACATCGAGCTTATTGCCCAAACTGAAAAACTTGTTGAGGCCCAGACCCTCTTTGCTCATCCAGGCCAACACATGGGTGGCCACCCCGCCGCTCTGGGCGATGATGGAGATGCGGCCCGGCCGGGGAAAGGGCTGCATCTGGGCAAAGGGCAGGGCCAGGCCGATCTCCAGATTGACCAGGCCCAGGCCATTGGGACCCACCAGGCGCATGCCGTAGTGCGTTAGCGCGGCCCGTATTTCCTCTTCCAGGCCCCGTCCGGCATCGTCCAATTCCGAGAAACCGGCGGATTCGACCACAACCCGGGAAATCCCCAGTTCGCCGCATTCTCTCACCAGGGCGGGCACGACCCGGGCCGGCGCCAGGATGGCCGCCAGGTCCACTGGCTCGGGGAGGTCGGATAATCGGGAAAAGATAGGCAAGCCATAGGTGGCGCCGGGCCGGCGTCCCACCAGAAAGATTTTGCCCTGATACTTGAAGTGCAACAGATTGGCGACAATTCCCTGGGCCAGGTTGGCAGGGTCTTCGGAGACTCCCACCACGGCCACGCGGCGCGGATAGAAGAATTTTTGCATATCCAGCCTAAGTGAAGTATTAATTGAAATGGTTAGTATAAATAACTATACATGATGCCGAACCCCAAAACATCTTAGTTGAGTTTGACAGGTGATGCAAGCGGGGAAGCGGACGGTCGGGCCCGGAAGTCCGGGTGATGCAAGCCGGCGGCGGACGAAACTTAAAGGCCGGGCTCT
>PEWM01000037.1:5336-6319 GCA_002779455.1 Deltaproteobacteria bacterium CG07_land_8_20_14_0_80_60_11 | reverse complement strand
CGGCATCTCCGGAGGTCAGCCATGGCGTATGAAAAGTGCAACGACGTGAGCGCGGAGATCTGGAAGGAGTTCGAGGACCGCGATCCCCAGGAAATAACCGGCCGCACCGGGGCGCTCTTCCGGGAGGGGGCGTATCATCTGCCGTTTTTGGACCGGACCCTGCTCCTTTCCCCGGTCCGGCGGCAGGTGCAGGTAGCCGGGGCGCCGGAGGCGGCGCCGGGGTTCCGGCTCTGCCTCACGGCCTTGATGTACCTGTTACACCTCAACCCGGCGGCCCTGGGGCCGGGCATCAGTCCTCTGGAATTACCGGGCGGGGCCACGTTTTTCCGGGGACACCACAGCCTGCCCGGCGGCCCTCTGGAAGAGCGTTTCGGCCGGGACGCGGCCGGTTTTTTGGCCGCCGGGAAAAAACTGCACGGCGAGATCAGGCCCGCCGGCGATGCCGCGGTGGCGCTGGAGGTCTTTCCCGGCCTGGTGGTGGAAGTCATTTTATGGCAGGCGGACGATGAGTTTCCCGCCCAGGTGTCGTTTACCTTGCCGGCCCACCTGGACCGGTTCTGGTTCCTGGATGCGGTCTGGGGCTTGTTAAACCTGCTGACCCAGGAATTGGTTCAGGCCGCGGCTGGGGAATCAGACTGATTTTGCTGGAAAAAACGACAGATCCGCGATATAATGGCAATGATAAACAATAGTTTACATTGAATAAACTGCAAGGGGCGCGGGAGAGTGGCAGTGCAAGACAGTGCGCGGGCAGGCCCCGCTATGAATATTTCTCAGGCTGATTGCCGGGCAATTTTCGATGCGGTAAGCGATGCCATCCTGATCCACGATGTGGCGACCGGTGAGATCCTGGAGGTCAACCGGGGGATGTGCGAGATGTTCGGTTACACCCCGGAGGCAGCCCGGCGGCTGAAGGTGACGGCCTTATGCGGCGGCGGGTCCGGGTTGCAACTGGAGCCGGCTTTAAGCTTGATAGCCAAGGC
>PEWM01000037.1:0-5269 GCA_002779455.1 Deltaproteobacteria bacterium CG07_land_8_20_14_0_80_60_11 | reverse complement strand
GAAGTGGATCTGAAACCCATCCGGCTCAGAGGGCGGGACCGCGTCCTGGCAGTGCTCCGGGATATCGACCGGCGGAAACGGGCGGAAGAGGCGATGCAGGAGAGCGAGGCCCGTTACCGCGTAGTCACGGAAGGGTCTTTGGCCGGGGTGTACATCATCCGGGACGGGGGCTTCGTTTATGTGAATCCCACCATGGCCCAGATTTTTGGCTACCAGCCTGAAGAAATGATTTCCGGGGCGGTGGCGCCCCGAGACCTGATTCACCCCGAAGACCTCCCCCTGGTCCGTTCGAACATCCGCCGGCGGCTCTCCGGTGAACTGGAGGCGGCGCATTATACCTTCCGGGGCCTTCATCGGGACGGCGCCGTGATTCACTGCGAGTCCTTCGGGCGGGCGGTGGAATACCAGGGGCGGCCGGCCATTGTGGGCACCTTGCTGGACTTTACCGAACGCCGGCGGGCGGCAGAGGCCCTGCAAACCCAGACCCGGGTCCTGGAGAACATGGCGGAAGGCGTCGTCATGACTGAGGAAGATGAACGGATCGTGTTTACTAACCCGGCATTCTGCGCCATGTTCGGCTATCAGCCGGGGGAATTGATCGGTCAACCGGTAACCGTGTTAAACGATGGTTCGGCGGAGGAGAGCGCCGGGATTGCCAGGGATATTATAGAGCAGTTGCGGGCGACCGGCTTCTGGTCGGGGGAGGTCAGGAACCGTAGGAAAGATGGAACCTCATTTCATACCTATGCCCGGGTCAGTGCCCTGGAAACAGCCGGGAAGAAATATTGGATTGCAGTCCAGGAGGACATCACCGAGAGAAAACACGCCGAGGAGGCCCTCCAGGAAGCCAATACCCGGCTGCGGACCCTAATCCAGGCCTCTCCCCTGGCCATTATCGCCCTGGACCTGAAAGGGCGGGTCACCAGCTGGAATCCGGCGGCGGAACGCATGTTTGGGTGGCGTCAGGAAGAGGTCCTGGGGCGGGATTTGCCGACTATCCCCCCAGGCCAGGAGCAAGCCGCCCAAGCGCTGGATCAACAAACGTTGGAGGGCGTTAACCTGCTGGGCCTGGAACTGCGCCGGCAGCGGCGGGACGGTTCTCTCATCGACATCCGCCTGTCCACCTCGTCCCTCTATGATGGCGCCGGCGTCATGACCGGCATTATGGGCATCATTGAGGACATCACGGAACCCAAGCGGCTGGGGGAGAGGCTGCGGCAGGTCAGCCGCGCCCTCAAGGCCATCACCGAATGTCACCAGGCCTTGATCCGCGCCACCGATGAGAGGGAATTGTTGCACGAGGTGTGCCGGATTATCGTCGAGGTGGGTGGTTATCGCATGGCCTGGGTGGGTTATGCCGAGCCTGACGCCCATAAATCGGTGCGTCCGGTGGCCCAAACCGGGTTCGATGCGGGTTATGTGGAAAAACTCAACCTCACCTGGGCCGATAAAGCGCGGGGCCGCGGCCCCGTGGGTGCGGCCATCCGGTTGGGGGAACCGGCGGTTGTCCGGGACACCCTCACGGACCGCAATTTCGACCTCTGGCGCGACGCCGCCCGCCAACGCAATTTTCGTTCGGTCCTGGGCCTCCCTTTGATAGGCGCCGCCCCCTTTGGGGCCCTGTGCATCTATGCGGGGGAACCCAATGCCTTTGACGAAGAGGAGATCAACTTGCTTTTGGGCCTGGCCAACGATTTGGCCTATGGTATTATGGCGTTGCGGGGCCGGGCCGAGCAGCGGCGGGCGGAGGGGGCCTTGAAGGAGTCGGAGCAGGAACTGCGGCAGCTCACGTCCCAACTCCTGAGCATCCAGGAAAAAGAGCGCCGGCGGGTCGCCAGGGAATTGCATGACGAACTGGGTCAGGCCCTGACGGTTTTGAAAATCAATCTGGTGGCCATTGAAGACAATCTGGCGCCGGATCAGCAGCACCTGAAGGCAAATTGTGAACACATGCTGTCTTATATCGACACGGTCATTGAAAATGTCCGCCGGCTGTCCTGGGACCTCAGTCCCTCGAGTCTGGAAGATCTGGGCCTGTCTGCGGCGCTGGGATATTTGGTGGACGAGATCTGCCGTAATCATCATATGCAAAGTGCGGTGGTGATGGAGGAAATCGATCATCTCTTTCCGTCTGAAATCCAGATCAACATTTATCGCATTTTTCAGGAATCCTTGACGAATGTGGTCAAACATGCCCGGGCCAGCCTGGTTGCGGTGAACGTCACCCGAGAGGACGGCAAGGTATCCTTTATGATCCGGGATAATGGCCGGGGGTTTAATGTAAAGCAGGTCATGGACGGCAAAGTTGCCAAAAGAAGCCTGGGTTTGACCGCCATGAACGAAAGGGCCCTCATGGCCCGCGGCTCGCTCCGGATCTCGAGCCGGAGGGGCCAGGGCACCACCGTGGCGTTTGCCATTCCAACCGATAAACGTGGGGAATGATTATGTATAAAATTGTCTTGGCCGAAGATCACGTCCTGGTGCGCGAGGGGATTAAGAAAATCATTGAGGCCTTACCGGGACTGCAAGTTGTGGGAGAGGTGGGGGATGGCCCCAACTGCTGGAACTTCTCAGAGGCCTGGCGGTGGATATGGTGATCCTCGATATCTCCATGCCTTCTCTCCCGGGGATAGAAGCCACCCGAGAGATTAAGAAGGCCTACCCGGCCGTCAAGGTGCTGATTCTGACCATGCACAAAAAGAAAGAATACCTGAATAATGCCATAGCGGCCGGAGTTGACGGCTATCTGTTAAAGGAGGATGCCCCCAAGGAACTCCTCAACGCCATCGACATGATCAGGCAAGGGAGGACCTATGTGTCCCCCTTGCTTTCCAGCGACCTGGTCAACCTCTATGTCCAGGGCCAACGCCAGAATGACGCCGCACCGTCCGAGCCTCTCTCCCCCCGGCAAATTGAGATCATCAAAATGATCGCCGAGGGCAAATCGAGCAAAGAAATTGCGGAAATCCTGTTTCTCAGTTTCCGCACCATTCAGAATCATCGCACGAAAATTATGAAGAAATTAAACCTCAAGAAAAATACCGACCTGGTGCGCTACGCCATCCGCAAAGGCTATACGGCCACTGCCGCTTTCTAACCCCTGCCGTAGTCCCCCCATAAATAAATAGAGCAGTGAATCCAATCCCAAAGGCGGGATAAAGAGTACTTTGCTCTATAAAAAAGAGTACTTTACCTCATTTTCTTCTTGAAGGTAAGTTTGGTATGGTGAAAATATGGTTAGTTTAAACAGTAACTTAATATTTTAAAGAAATGGGTGGATTATGGCACATCTGTACAAAAAACTGAAAAAAGGCCACGAATATTTCTATATTCGGGAAACCCAGCGGGTCTATGGCAAGCCCACCACCATTAACCAGGTGTACCTGGGCACCGCCGATAAAGTTGAGGAGGCTTTAGGAAAAGGCGGGTTCTCCCCCAAGGAATTCGGGTCGGTTTTCGCCCTCAACGAACTCGATCGGGCGGTGGACCTGGCCGGCATGATTAATGAGATTCTGCCTCCCAAGAAACGGGTGAGGGGGCCTTCGCTGGGAGAACTGGTCTTCTACGCCACCCTGAACCGGGCCATCGCCCCCACCAGTAAAAGGCAACTGGCGAACTGGTACGAAACCACGGACATTCAAAGGATTCGTCCCCTGAGGCTGGAATCCCTGAACTCCCAGAATTTCTGGAACCACTGGGATCGGATCAGCGATTCTGACCTGGAAAAAATCAAGACGGCCTTTTTTAAAAAGATCCATAGCGTCTTGCCTGCCCGGAAACATCGGCTGATCATTGAGGCCGCCGATATCTCCGCTCCTCCCAAGGCGTCGGTCTTTGCCGGCATGCCCCAGCCGGATCAGGATTTCCTGGCGGAACACCTGGCCCAACAGAAGATCGGGTTGGCCCTGATTACCGAGTGGAGCCAGGGGATTCCTTTTTATTACCAGAATTTCTCCGGCGGCGTGCCCGTCGCCGGCTTTTATGATCACCTGGAACACCTCCTGAGCAAAGTCTCCAACCTGGGTGTGGCGATCGAAGATGTGACCGTGCTCGTTAATCAAGAAATGGATGCTACTCCCATTATTGAGCAAATCGATGCCAAAGACGGCATGCATTTCATTGTCTCTTGCGCCCCTGACTTTGCCCCCGAATTGACCGAAATCTCTTTAAAGGATTTCCGGCCCCTCCCGGGCAAACGCGGCGCCCAGCCCTCTCCCTTCGCCAGGGAAGATGAGAAGATCCTGTATTATGAAACGCCCGCCACCTTCTGGAACCGCCCCCGCCGGGTAGTCGTCACCTTTGATCCCAAGATCTTTCATAAGAGCTACCAGGACCTGGGCAAGAAAGTCCAAAGAGTGCGCAAGGAGTTGCTGGCGTTGCGGCAGCGCTCTGCCCAGGAAGCCAACCAGGAAAGCGCCGTCGAGTCCATCAAGACTCACTTGGAGCAACTGTGCCTCCGCCTCAAAATCAGTCCAGACCTCTTCCAGTTAAATTTCGTTCAGGAAAAAGGCCAGTTCCGGTTCGAGTTCCAGCTGGATCATCGCCAGATGGCTGGCGTCGTGCGCCACTTCGGGAAGAATATCCTCATCACCGATCGCCAGGATTGGGGCGCTGAGGAGATTTATGACACCTGCGTGACCCGGGCCGTCTTGGGACTCGAGTCGGGCGATGGCAAAGGCTCAAATGGCGCCCGGCCTCACGGCAACGCCAAAGATAACCGCAGTCTTTTCCAAAAAGCGTTGCTGCCTTTATACCATTGGACCGATTCGAAAATCCGGGTTCACCTGTTTGTCTGTGTGGCGGCGCTCGCTTACCTCACCCTGCTCTGCCAGCGGCTGGCTGCCGCCGGTATCAATATGACCCCGAACGAGGCCATGGATGAGTTGCGGGAATTGCGGACCGCCATTTACGTCAAGGACTCCGAAGGCAAACTGAAACGAGTGCTTGAGGAAGTCAATGACCGGCAGTCCACCATCCTCAAGGCCCTGGGATATGTGGTCGAGGATGGCAAAATCGCCGCCCTCTGATCTGAAGCGCCCGGGGCGGGACTGCCTGCCAGTCTAACCCCTGATTCAATCCCCGGTGGCCAGGGCCAGGACCTGCCACCGGGACCTGCCATTCCACCCCCTGCCGTTGATCCCAGCCTCAACTGTCCTGCTTAGAAAAGTTCTTTAATACCACTTCGCAGTCAATTGGTAGCACAGGCTTTCCAGCCTGTGCAGGCGCAGGCTAAAGCCTGCGGCTACCAATAATTACTTTTTGATTGCAA
>PEWM01000099.1:11825-14380 GCA_002779455.1 Deltaproteobacteria bacterium CG07_land_8_20_14_0_80_60_11 | reverse complement strand
AGATCGCGGTGTGTATGGGCACCGCCTGCCACGTGCGGGGCGCTAAGAATGTCTATGACAAATTCCGGCGTGATCTGGGAGTTCCCGGACAGGAAGGCACCACCCGGGATCTCAAATTCACCCTGCGCCAGGTGCGCTGCCTGGGGTGTTGCTCCATGGGGCCGGTAGCCCAGATAGACGAAGAGATTCACGGCAACCTCAGCCAGAGAAAATCAGGGCAGTTGATCAAAATCTACAGCAAGAGGTAGCAGCCATGCAGATAAAAAGCATTGAAGACCTGCACCGGGAAAAGGCCGCCGGACTAGCCCGGCTTTACCCATCTACCCCCAAAATCCTGGTGGGCATGGCCACGTGCGGGCTGGCGGCCGGAGCGCAACGGATTTTCGACCTCCTTAAGCAAAAGGCCCATGCCAGTCACTGGGACGGGACGGTGGAAAAGACCGGCTGTATCGGCTTCTGTTACAAGGAACCCCTGGTGGATATGGTTATCCCCGGGAAGCCCCGGTTGACCTATGAACTGATGACCCAGGACCTGGCCGCCAAGCTTTGGGAGGAGTTGGCGGCGGGGCAAATCCCCACAGACCACCTCATGGCCCGGATTGATGTGGATGAGATGCTCCTCGATGGCGGGCCCCGAAAGTTGTATGAGGGTAAACTGCCGGAGCTGTTGGCGGCCACTCCCCGCTATGAGGATTTAAATTTCTTCAAGCTGCAGCGCCATATCGCCATGCGCAACTGTGGCTTCATCGACCCGGACGACCTCTCCCACTATATTGCCCGGGGCGGCTATTTCACCCTGTATAAGGCCCTCACCGCAATGACTCCCGAAGAGGTCATCGAGCAGGTTACCACCGCGGGGCTCCGGGGCCGGGGCGGCGGCGGCTTCCCCACCGGCGTCAAGTGGGCCTCCTGCCGCAAGGCCAAAGGGTGGCCCAAATACGTGCTGTGCAACGCCGACGAAGGGGACCCCGGGGCGTATATGGACCGCAGCCTCATCGAAGGCGATCCCCACTCCGTCCTGGAAGGGATGCTCCTGGGGGCCTATGCCATCGGCGCCAGCGAAGGCTACATCTACGTCCGGGCCGAGTATCCCCTGGCGGTCAAGACCTTGCAGAGGGCCATTACGGCGGCCCGATTAGCCGGCTTGCTGGGAGAGAACATCCTCGGCGCCGGCTTTAACTTCGACATCAAGATCAATCTGGGCGGCGGGGCTTTTGTCTGCGGGGAATCCACCGCGCTGATGGCCTCCATAGAAGGCAAGCCCGGCGAACCCCGGGCCAAATACGTCCATACGGCGGATAAAGGCTTATGGAACCGCCCCTCGAACTTGAACAATGTGGAGACCTGGGCCAATGTGCCGGTGATCATCGCCAAGGGGGCCGACTGGTATAGCGCCATCGGCACCGGGGGGAGCAAGGGCACCAAGATTTTCTCCCTGGTGGGACAGGTAAAAAACGTGGGTTTGGTGGAAGTGCCCATGGGCGTCACTATCAAGGAATTGGTGATGAATGTCGGCGGCGGGGTGCCGGACCCCAAGGAATTCAAGGCCATCCAGATCGGCGGGCCTTCAGGCGGATGCATCCCCCAAGAGCACTGGGACCTCCCCATCGACTTTGACTCCCTCAGGGAGGCGGGCGCCATTATGGGTTCCGGGGGCATGATTGTCATGGACAACTCCACCTGCATGGTGGACGTGGCCAAGTTTTTCCTGGACTTTCTCATTGACGAGTCCTGCGGCAAGTGTGTTCCCTGCCGGCTGGGTCTGAAGAGAATGCGGGAGGTGCTGGAAGAGTTTTCCACCGGCAAGGGGTCTCTCCAGGACCTGGACGAACTGCAATCACTCTCGGAAGCGGTGAAAGACGGTTCTCTCTGCGCCTTGGGCGGGTCGGCGCCGAACCCGGTGCTCACCACCCTGCGCTATTTCCGGGATGAATATGAGTCCCACATCCTCCAGCACCGTTGTCCCGCCGCGGTCTGCAAGGATTTGATCACTTACGCCATCAACCCGGAATTGTGTAACGGCTGCACCGCCTGCGCCAATGAATGTCCCCAGGAGGCGATCACCGGAGTTAAAAAGGAACCCCACCGGATCAATGCCAACCTCTGCATCAAGTGCGGCGCTTGTTATGAAGTCTGCAAATTCGGGGCAGTGGAGGTTTCTTAAGAGGAGAGTCAGGTCATGATTGAATTCAGCATTGACGGCAAAGAAGTGAGCGGGCAAGAGGGCTGGACCATTCTGGAAGTGGCCAAATCTCACGGCATCGACATCCCCACCCTCTGTTATCACCCCGCGGTGGAGCCTTACGGGGGCTGCCGGCTCTGTGTGGTGGAGGTCGATGACGGCTGCAGATCCCGGGTGGTGGTCTCCTGTATTTACCCCATTCGGCAAGGCATCAAGGTCCTGACCAGCAGCGACCGGGTTGACAACGTGCGCCGCTGGATTGTGCAACTGTTGTTGGATGAGGGTCCCGGTTCGGTCCAACTCCAGCAACTGGCCAAGACCTACGGGGTCAAGCCATCCAGGTTTAAGGCGGCCGGCAAGGGGCAACTGTGCC
>PEWM01000099.1:236-11718 GCA_002779455.1 Deltaproteobacteria bacterium CG07_land_8_20_14_0_80_60_11 | reverse complement strand
GCCAGCAAAGATTGTGTGAGCTGCGGGACCTGTCTCTATGTCTGTCCCACGGGCGCCATGGAACAACTATTCGACCAGGTCAGGGGTTGACCCGGGCTTATCCTGGTCGCGGCAGGTGTGAAAAGGAGAACAACATGAAAAACGAAGCCAAAATCGGCGTTTTCCTCTGCGAGTGCGGGGGTAAGATCAGCAACCGCATAAGCCTGCCGAGGGTAAACGAGCTGTTGAACTACGAACCCTGGGCGCACCTCGGCATCTATCCATACCCGTGCCTCTCGCCCGGCCTGGAAGCCATGAAAGCCAAGATCCGGGACAAAGGGCTCAACCGGGTATTAATCGGGGGATGTTCCCCCCGGGCGATGAAAAAGAAGTTCACTGACGCCCTGGCGCCGTTGGGGATCGAGCCATACCAGGTGGAGATGATCAACTTAAAGGACCACGTGGCGGCCGTCCACGAAGGCACGCCGCAGGACCTGGCCCACAAGGCCGCGGCCCTGTTGGCCGGGGGCATAGCCGGACTGGAACTCATGGAGCCCTACGAGCCCGTCTCGGTGCCTTTCCAGGGGCCGGTCCTCATCTCCGGGGGCGGCATCTCCGGTTTCGCCGCGGCCCGGGAGCTGGCCCGCAAGGGGATGGAGAGTATGCTCTTTACCTCCGCCCAGACCCCAGACCAGGTCCTGGCCGAGCTCCCCCGGACTTTTCCCGGCAGCCGGATTTTCTCCGGAGAACTGACGGAACTACTCCGGGAAGTATTTACCAGCCCCCTGGTCAAGGTCTTGCCGGACCGGCCGGTGGAATATGTGGTGGGAAACGTGGGCGATTATCGCCTGGGATTGCGCCAACCCGACGGCGAGGTGACCGAGGTGACCGGCTCGGCCGTGATCCTGGCCCTGGACCGGGAGTTCGTCCCCGGGGATTACGACTATATCGGGGGCGGCGAAAAGGTGTGCGATCTGCTGGAGTTGGAGGAACGCCTGGCCCAGGGCGACATCGAAGCCGGCAAGGTGGTCTTCTGGGTGAACAGCCCGGAGCACGGTAAGGCCGCCCAGGAGTTCGCCACCATGGCCGCCTGGAGGAACAGCCTGATGCTGGCCCAGAATTATCCAGAGGCTAAACCTACCGTGCTCTATCCGTCGAACATCCCCCTGCCCCTGACCGGGGGCGACCTGGTGGAGGCCCGGGGGGCCGGCATTGCCTTCCAGTCCTACGCCCCGGAGGTCCATCCGGTGGTTCAATCCGGATACATGACTTACTTCAGCCCCCGAGACCATCTGGAGCACGAACTGCAATGGGACAATCTGGTGGTCTCCATGGTGCCGGGAGAGCCGGTGCCCAAGACCCAGGAACTGCTCCGGTGGCTGCCGGTGTACCGGGAAAGCGGCGGCCAGCTCAGAAAAACGCAACTGAAACTCAAGCCGGAGCAGTTGGCCGATGAGACCATCTTTCTGACGGGATCAGCCAGTGAGTTCCAGGACCTGAACGAGGTCTTGCAGCAGGGCAAGAAGGCGGCCCGGGGGGCGTTGCACCTCCGGGAAAAGGCCCAAAAAGGCGCCCTGGTGAGTCCGGTGGTAGTCACCATCGACCAGGAACTCTGCGAGGGCTGCGGTTTATGCAGCGAGATCTGTCCTTGCGGCGGGGTGCAGCATCATAAACCCGGCAGCGGCGCGGCGCCCCACCAGGCGGACAGTCACCTCTGCAGTGGCGGCGGGACGTGCGCCGCGACCTGTCCCTACGAAGCCGTCAAGATGCTCAATAATACCGCCCAACAACTGGAGGCGCGCATCAAGACGGTGCTTTCCAGGATGAAGGAAAATGAGACGCTGGGGTTTATTTGCAATTGGGGAGGCATGGGCGCCGCCGATCTGGCCGGAGTCAAGGGCCTTTCCTACTCCCGCGGGGTCTATCTCATCCCGGTTAACTGCCTGGGTTCCATTGATCCCACCATCTTCTCTATGGCCTTTGTCAACGGGGCTAACCGCATTCTCCTGGCCGGCTGTACGCCCACGGCCTCCTGCCACTATGTCTATGGGGTGGACCACTCCTGGTATCGGGTCAATGTCATGAAAAAGCTCCTTTCCCTGGCCGGACTGGAACGGCGGCGGATAACCATGGGGTATGTGGACGTCAACCAGCCGGAGGCCTTCGTGAGCATGGTGGAGTCCCACGTGGACGGGATGGCGCAATTGCCCCCCATCAACCGGGACGAGTCAACCAAAACCAAACTCTGGGCTATCCATGCGACGCTCCACCGCCCCCGGGTGCGCTGGGTCTTGGGGACGTCTCTGAGAAGGCCCACCGAGAAGGAGTTCTCCGGCGGGCAGGTCAACGCCGTGGACGCGGATGAGACCATGCTGGACGTGCTCCGGGAGGAGTATCTGGCCTCCAGGATCCTCCGGTCCATCCATGACCGGCCGCTCAACCCGCCCCAAATTGCCCGAGACATGAATGAGGCGGTGAAAAAGATTACCCCCATGTTGACCGATATGGCCAAGGAGGGCCGGATTACCATTAGGGGTTGGGAGGGCGGCTATCCGGTCTATGCCACCGGCAAGGCGTGATGATTCCCGGATAATAACGGGATCACCAGTCCCGGCAAAAGACCCCGGAGTCCCAGGCGGCGGGATCACCCCGCCGCCAAGATTTATACTAACGAGGCCGCATCGAGTTCGCTTGCGCTGCGGCCTGCATCCTGTCCCGGTCACATGACCTTGACCGGCTTGCTTGACACTTCGGGCTACCCCTAATGCCGAACCGTGACTTCATGGTGAACAGGCAATTACCATGGATAGAACCTTCCATCTATCCAGAACCGCCAGAGCTTAGCCTGGCGCACCAACCTGGTATTACCTATTTATCCCGGCAGGATACCGGCGCCGGCGCTTCCCCAACACAGCACCGGACCATTTGCTTCCGGCGCGTCATCCGGCCCCCAGATCTCCAGGTCCCCATGCCATACCGCGGGCAGGGGCCAGCTGGCCGCGATCTCATCGTCCACAAATTCCTGAAGTTCTTGAGAGGCCGCCTTAAGCTCCTGGTTATCGGCCGCCGCCGTGAGCAGGTCCGCCAGCAGATCTACAAACTTTTCCTGCCAGGGCGGCTGGCCGGCATCGCCCGCGACCTCCAACCACTCGCCCCCATTCCGGCAGCCGGGTAAGGAGAGCGGCGCCGTCCGGAGGACGGTCCAATCCGGCCAGCCTTTTAAAGTGAGGAACAGGGGCCGGGAGGCGCGGCCCAGGAGCAGGGGGACCGACTGGTCCGTCGCCTCGGGGGCCATCACCCGGCGCCACAGACGGTAGCGCAGTTTGGCCAGTTCGGGGTCCACCGTTTCGGCGACCCCGGAGACGGGTCCGAAGGACACCCCATCGTCCCAGGGTTCCGGCTTGAGGATATCTTGCAACCAGTCTTGCCCCTGGTCCACCAGGAGGAGTTTGGCTTCCTGGTCGGCCTGGATTTTTTCCAGCTGCCAGGCCAGGGACCAGGCATTGGGTGAGGGGGGTTGCGGCGCCGGGACCGCGGGTTGCCCATAGCCGCGAATGGCCTGGATCACATTTTCCCCTTCCCCCTCCTGGTCCCGGCGATAATTTTCGAAAGCCCGCCACTGGCGCAGGTCTCCGGGTTTATAATGCTGCAACTCCCGGGGGTGGACCCCGGCTTCCGAGGGCAACGGCATCCCCTGGTACGGCAGTTGTTCAGGCCACCCCGGGGTAACTCCCACCTTCAAGTCAGGGAAGTACAGCGGTAAGGTCCAGAACTCTTCCCGCCACGGCAGAATTACCGGAAAGGCGACGATGCGCCAGGCCGATCCCATAAGCGCCTCCTCTGGCTTCGTTTTAGGGCACGGCGCGCCGTGCTCCTCCTGGGGAAAGGTAAGTTATTTTCTCTCCGGGTAAGACGATGAAGCCTATCTATTCATATCTCAGGAGCTTTCCAGATACCAGGAACCCGTAGGCGGCATACACCAGGGGCCGACCGGCGTGCCGGCCATCTATTAGGACGGACTCGCAGGGCCGCCCCAAGGGGCACAGCCTGCTGCGCCTTAGGCCGGGGGACCCGTTATAACCCCAGGGAAAATAGGGAAAATGTCCCCCAGCCCTCTCCTCAGAAACTCTAAACGTGCCATTCCTTTTTCACGGCGATGGCGTCGATTTCCACGGACACTTTCCGGGGCAGGCCCGCCACCTGGACGGTGGTCCGGGCCGGCGGGTGTTGAGGGAAGAACTCCCCGTAGGCCCGGTTCATCTCCTGGAAATCGGCCAGGTCCGCCAGGTAGACCGTGGTTTTCACCACATCCTTCAGCGCCAATCCCACGGCCGCGAGAATGGCCTTGAGGTTTGCCATCACCTGGACGGTTTGCACCACGATATCTCCTTCCACCAGGCGGCCGTTGGCGTCCAGGGGGATTTGTCCGGAGATGAACACAAAAGGGCCGGCGGCCAGGGCCTGGGTATAGGGGCCGATGGCGGCCGGGGCCTGGTCGGTCTCAATGACAATTTTCTTCATGGTCTTGGTTGCCTCCCGTCATGGTTTTACCGGTGCGGTAGCCCGCGGCGCAGCCGGGCAAACATTAATTGCTTGAAGAATCGGTAACGTTTTGCTAAAGGTAGGAAAAAACCTTGGAGGTAAACGATGGGGTTGTGGTTGAAATGCCCGGGGTGCCAAGCGCAAAATCCCCTTCCCTTGAGGGTTTGTCCCTATTGTGGGCAAGACCTGGACAGGCTTCCCGCGGCACAGCGGGTCTATGTGATGGGGCCAGCCGCGGCGCCGTCCCCGGCAGCCGGCCCGGCCAAATCTAAGCCGCCGGCGGAGGCTGCCGCCAGTCAACCGGTCGCGCCGTCCCCTGAGGCCAATGCCGCGACCAAGCCTGCCAAGAAACCCAAAAGGACGAAAAAAAAGAAAAGTTAACCGCTTTAATCGTCAGGAAACTTCCTGCATCACTCCCAGCAACAACTCCACCAGTTGGGGTTCGGCCCGGGCGACGGTGTCGATGATGGCCTCAATGGCGATGGGGGCCATGGCATCCGGCAGATTGAGATTGCTGAGCACCGAGATTCCCAGGACCCGGAGACCGGCATGCACCGCGGCGATGACTTCGGGCACCGTGGACATGCCCACCGCGTCGGCGCCGATCTGGCGCAGGAACCGGGTTTCCGCCGGGGTCTCGAGGCTGGGGCCCTTGACCGCCACGTACACCCCCTGGCGTAAGCCGATACCCAGGCGGCGGGCTACGGCCTCAGTTTTTTCCCGCAGGCGCCGGTCATAGACCTGGCTCAGGTCGGGGAAGCGGGGGCCCCAGGCGTCGATATTTTCCCCCGTCAGGGGATTGTCCCCCATCAGGTTGATGTGGTCGCAGATGAGCATCAGGTCGCCGGCCTTAAAGAGCGGATTGAGGCCGCCGGCGGCATTGGTGACGATGAGGGTCTTGACTCCCAGGCTCGCCATCACCCGCACCGGAAAGGTAACCTGGCGCAGGGAATAGCCTTCGTAGGCGTGGAAGCGGCCCTGGCAGAGCATGACCTCTTGGCCGGCCATTTGGCCCCAACCGAGGCGGCCGGCATGGCTGGGGCTGGTGGCCGGCGGGAAATGGGGCAACTCCTGGTAGGCCAGGCCGCCCCCGCCCTCCAGCCGGGCCTCCCAGACGCCCTGCCCGGTCCCCAGGATAATCCCCCACGAAGGCTCCGCCGTCAGGCGGGGGGCGATGAATCGGACGCATTCTTCCACCTGCTCCTGGTATGTGCGGCTCACCTCCGACTCCTTTTCGACCATTCCATTTCAAATCCCGGCTGTAGGGGCGGGTTTAAAACCCGCCCCGACGTCACATTAATTCTATTATCCCGTGGGAGAACAAAATCGTATTCTAAACATACGTCGCGTTACCCGCTTCGTCAATGGCTGGAATGTCCCAAGGGAGATTTACGCTTTATCCTTGACAGTTTGCCGGATTACCTTAAAAATAGAGCATCACGGTTGAGGTAAAAAAATGGGCAGACCCAAAAAGTGCCGGTGGGTGGAAACTGAGCCGGGGGTGACTTTTTTTAAGCCCCGGGGCATTCCCCTGAGATCCCTGCAGCAGATAGTGATCACGGTGGACGAACTGGAGGCCATGCGCCTGGCCGACTTTCTGGAGATGACCCAGGAAGAGGTGGCCCAGCAGATGCAAGTTTCCCGGCCCACCGTGACCCGGATGTTGTCCCGGGCTCATCGGGCGGTGGCCGAGGCGCTGGTGCACGGCAAGGCGATCTGCATTCAGGGGGGCGATTACCGGGTGGGGCAACATTGCCAGCACTGCGGGCAATGGTCTATCCAGGAACCGGGGGACCCGGCCGCAGAATGTTGCACCTGCCAAAGCCCCGGAGACGACGAGAGCCCACCGGAGACGGAAAAGTAACCGCGGCGGTTTTTTTAAAGTATATCATAAGGGATGGCCCGAATACCCTTGAGGGGGAGACACAGGGGATGGCCGACATCAGCACCTATAAAGATGCCGGGGTCGATATCGATAAAGCGGACACCTTTATCAAAAGCATTCGGACCCTGGTGAAATCCACTTACCGTACCGGGGTCCTGGGGGAGATCGGCTCGTTTGGCGGGTTGTTTCATTTGGGGGCGGACCGGTATCGCGACCCGGTGTTGGTGTCCGCCACCGATGGGGTGGGGACCAAGATTAAAATCGCCGTCCGCATGAACCGCCACGATACCATCGGCATCGACTTGGTGGCGATGTGCGCCAATGACATCGTGGTCCATGGCGCCATCCCCTTGTTTTTTCTGGACTACCTGGCCATGGGGCAGTTGTCCCCGGAAATCGCCACCCTCATTATCGAAGGCATCACCCACGGCTGCAAGCAGGCCCGGTGCTCCCTGATCGGCGGGGAGACCGCGGAGATGCCCGGCATCTATCAGCCCGGCGATTATGACCTGGCCGGCTTTGTGGTGGGGGTGGTGGAAAAAGACAGCGTGATCGACGGCTCGGATATCGCCGTGGGCCACCGGTTAATCGGCCTTGCCGCCAGCGGCCTCCACGCCAACGGTTACTCCCTGGTCCGCAAAGTACTCTTTGAAGATCACCGTTACGGGGTGGATGACGTGATCCCCGAGTTGGGCGGCCCCTTAGGCGAGGAACTCCTCAAACCCACCCGCATCTATGTGGAGACGGTGCTCAACCTGCTGCGGGATTTCCCCTTGAGCGGCATCTGTCACGTTACCGGCGGCGGCTTGACCGACAATATGCCCCGCATCCTGCCCAAGGCCTGCCAGGCGGTCGTGCAAAGGCAGTCCTGGCCCGTGCCTCCCATTTTTCAACTCCTCCGGGATAAGGGCAACATCCCCGAAGCGGAAATGCTCCGCACCTTCAACAACGGCATCGGCCTGGTAGTGGTGGTGGGCGAGGAGCATGTGGCCGACGTGCTGCTGCGCCTCCAGGGCCTCCACGAACAGGGGTATGTGATCGGCGAGATCGCGCCGCGCAAAAATAACGAGCCGCCGTTGGTCTATATATGAATTATTGACGATTTGTTGAAAAAATGGTAAAAATATTTAATTAACCCAGAGCTTGGATCCGGCGAAGCGGCGGACTGAGACTCGACGGGCGGCTAATAAACCCCCGGAGAATCGGTCTGGGGTTTTTTTATGGAAATAATCAGCGACCCCCAGGATATGCGAGGCCGGGCCCGGCAGTGGCGGGGCCTGGGCCTGAAGGTCGTCCTGGCGCCCACCATGGGCTTTTTCCACCGGGGCCACGTAAGCCTGATGGAGTATGGCAAAACCATCGGGGACCGCCTGGTGGTGAGCCTGTTTGTCAATCCCGCCCAGTTCGGGCCCCAGGAAGATTTAGGGCGCTACCCCCGGGATCTGGACCGGGACGTGCGCCTGGCCCGGGAGGTTGGGGTCGACTGCCTCTACACCCCCGAGGCCAAGGCCATGTATCCCCCGGGGTATCAGACCTTTGTGGCCGTGGAGTCCCTATCGCAGGGACTGTGCGGCGCCTCGCGGCCGGGGCATTTTCGGGGGGTGGCCACCGTGGTGCTCAAGCTCCTGAACCAGGTTTCGCCCCAGGTGGCCGTGTTCGGGGAAAAGGACTACCAGCAGTTGATGGTGGTCAAAAGGATGGCCGCCGACCTGGATGTGCCGATTAAGATCGTCGGCCGGCCCATCGTCCGGGAGCCGGACGGATTGGCCATGAGTTCCCGGAACACCTATCTCACCCCGGAAGAACGGGCCGCGGCCCTGTGCCTTTATCGCGCCCTGGTGGCGGCCCGGGAACTGGTGGCCTCAGGGGCCCGGAGCCGGGAGAATATCCTGGCCGCGGTGCGCCAGATTATTAACGCCGCGCCCGGCGCCCGCATCGACTACGCGGCCCTGGTGGATCCTGCGACCCTCCAGGACGTGGAGGCCATCCGGGGCGAGGCCCGGCTGTTGCTGGCGGTGTGGGTCAATAAGACCCGCCTCATTGACAATACTTTGTTATCGGAGTCCCGTTTATGTTGCGTGTAATGATGAAATCCAAAATCCACCGGGCCACCATCACCCAGGCCGAGCTGAACTATGAGGGGTCTCTCACCATATCGGCGGAACTGATGCGGGCCGCGGACATCCTGCCGTACGAGATGGTCCACGTCTACAACATCTCCAACGGCAACCGGTTTGAAACCTATGCCATCGCCGGCGAGGAGAATTCCGGGGTGATCTGTTTGAATGGGGCCGCGGCGCGCCAGGGCGCGGTCGGAGATTTGGTCATCATCACCACCTACGCCACCTACGAGGACGCGGAGCTTGAACGGCGCCAACCCAAGGTGGTCCTGGTGGACCGTCACAATCGCCTCAAAAATACCACCTCGGCTGAAAAACCTCTCGCTTTTTTCTCCATATCCGGTTAAATTTAGCAGGATAGGCGCGGGGTATCCCCCGCGCCGCGATTATTCTTGTAAAGGAGTCCTATTAGGATGGCCAAATCCGAATTTCTTTTCACCTCGGAATCCGTGACCGAGGGGCATCCCGATAAAGTAGCGGACCAGATCTCCGACGCGATTTTAGATGCCATCATTGCCCAAGATAAGTTCGCCCGGGTGGCCTGCGAAACTCTGGTTACCACCGGCCTGGCCATGATTGCCGGAGAGATCACCACCACCGCCCGAGTGGATTTCCCCATTATCGTCCGGGAAACCATTAAAGAGATCGGCTATAACGACTCATCCATGGGTTTCGACTGGGAAACCTGCGCCGTCCTCACCTCCCTGGACCGCCAGTCACCGGATATCGCCATGGGGGTTGAGGGCCGGGGGTTGACCCCGGAGCAGGGGGCCGGCGACCAGGGCTTGATGTTCGGCTATGCCACCACCTCCACCGAAAACCTGATGCCCATGCCCATCTGGTACGCCCATCGGTTGGCGGAGCGTCTGGCCAGGGTCAGAAAAGACGGCCGGTTGCCGTTTCTGCGTCCCGATGGCAAGACCCAGGTGACGGTGCGCTATGAAAACGGCATGCCTAAGAGTGTGCACACCGTCGTGGTGGCGGCCCACCATGACCCCGACGTCAAGTATGAAGATCTGAAAGAAGCCATCGTCGAGGAAGTCATCAAAAAGACCATCCCGGCGCACCTGCTGGTGGACACGCAATTCCTGGTGAACACCACCGGCCGGTTTGTGGTGGGCGGCCCCATGGCCGACTGCGGCATCACCGGCCGGAAGATCATCGTGGATACCTATGGCGGCCGGGGCTATCACGGCGGCGGCGCCTTCTCGGGCAAAGACCCCACCAAGGTGGATCGCACCACCTCTTACATGCTCCGCCACGTGGCCAAGAACGTCGTGGCCGCCGGGCTGGCCAAGCGCTGTGAAGTCCAGGTGGCCTACTCCATCGGGCTGCCCGACCCGCTGTCCATCATGGTCTATACTTACGGCACCGCGGTCATCCCCGAGGACAAGCTCCTGGACATTATCAAGAGCACCTTCTGCTTCAAGCCCGCGGCCATGATCCAGTATCTGGAACTCCAGCGCCCCATCTTTAAGAAGACCGCGGCTTACGGCCATTTCGGCCGCACCGATCCAGACTTCACCTGGGAATATATCAGCAAAATTGATGTGCTGCGGGAAAAGGCCGGGCTCAAAGGCCCCTCTCCCGTCTGCACCTGCCAGCCGCAAGTTGCCAAAGCTAAATCTAAATGAGGACTCGCATGGATTACGATGTTAAGGATATCAATCTGGCTGACAAAGGCCGCCTGCGGGTGGAGTGGGCCCGGCGGGATATGCCGGTCTTGAACGCCATCCGGGAGCGGTTCGAGCGGGAAAAACCCCTGGCCGGGGTCAGGATCGCCGCCTGTCTCCATGTCACCACCGAGACGGGGGTGCTGGCCGCCACCTTGAAAGCCGGCGGGGCCACGGTGCACGTCTGCGCCTCCAATCCCCTGAGCACCCAGGACGACGTGGCGGCCTACCTGGCCAAGCACGAAGGCATCCCCACCTTCGCCATCAAAGGCGAAGACGGCGACACCTACTACCGGCACATTCACCAGGCCCTGGAAGTGAAGCCCCAGATGACCATGGACGACGGCGCCGACCTGGTCTTCACCATCCATACCAAACGCCAGGACCTGCTCGCCGATATTTTCGGCGGCACCGAGGAGACCACCACCGGGGTGATCCGCCTCAAGGCCATGGCCAAGGATGGGGTGCTGCGCTACCCGGTCATCGCGGTGAATGACGCCATGACCAAATATCTCTTCGACAACCGCTACGGCACCGGCCAGAGCACCATCGACGGCATCATGCGGGCCACCAACCGGCTGATGGCCGGCGGCATCTTCGTGGTGGCCGGGTATGGCTGGTGCGGCCGGGGCCTGGCCATGCGGGCCCGGGGCCTGGGGGCCCGGGTGGTCATCACCGAGGTCAACCCCCTCAAGGCCCTGGAAGCCTTGATGGACGGCTACGAAGTCCTCCCCATGGAGCAGGCCGCCAGGATCGGCGACATCTTCTGCACCCTCACCGGCGACATCAAGGTCATCCGGGAAGAGCATTTCGTGCTTATGAAAGACGGCGCCATCCTCGCCAATTCCGGGCATTTCAATGTGGAAATCGACATCCCGGCCCTGGAGCGCCTCAGCACCGCCCGGCGTCAGATTCGGGAGGCGGTGGAAGAATTCACCCTGAAAAACGGCGCCTGCCTCTATGTACTGGCGGAAGGCCGCCTGGTCAACCTGGCCGCGGCCGAAGGCCACCCCTCGGCGGTCATGGATATGAGCTTTGCCAATCAGGCCCTGTCGGCGGAATTCATTTCCCGGAACCATCAGAAGTTTGAGAAACAGGTCTATCCGGTGCCGGAAGATATCGATAGAGAAATCGCCCGGTTGAAACTGGCGGCGATGCAGGTGGATATCGACACCCTGACTCCCGAACAGGAAAAATATCTGGCATCCTACGATTTGGGAACGTAATTTATAGTTGCCAGTTGCCAGTGGTCAGTGGTCAGAAGCAAAATGGTTATTAACGGG
>PEWM01000099.1:0-147 GCA_002779455.1 Deltaproteobacteria bacterium CG07_land_8_20_14_0_80_60_11 | reverse complement strand
CTGGCGGAAGATTTCACCTTCGCCAACGCCCGCCTGGTGTGCCAGGCTATTGCCGGCTATCTGAACCAAGAAGGCCTCACCCATCAGGGCGTGGTAATCGGCTATGATACCCGCTTCCGGTCCGAGGCCTTTGCCGCCGCCGCCGCG
>PEWM01000256.1:13216-14038 GCA_002779455.1 Deltaproteobacteria bacterium CG07_land_8_20_14_0_80_60_11 | reverse complement strand
GCCAGCTTCAACTGCCTGGACCGGCACATGGACAAGATTAAGGATAAAATCGCCTATTACTGGGAAGGAGACCGGCCCGGGGACGCCAAAACCTATACCTACGGCGACCTCTATGATCGCGTCAACCGGTTTGCCGCGGTATTGAAATCCCGGGGCATTCAAAAAAGGCGACCGGGTCATTATTTATCTGCCCATGATTATTGAACTGCCGGTTTCCCTGCTGGCCTGCGCCCGCATCGGGGCGATCCACAGCGTGGTGTTCGGCGGATTCAGCGCCGAAGCCATCGCCAACCGCGTCACGGATTGCAATGCCCGGCTGGTGATTACGGCGGACGGCGGGTATCGTGGCGGACGGCCGGTGTCGTTAAAAAAGAACGTGGACCAAGCCCTTAAAAACTGCCCGAACGTGAAAACCGTAGTGGTGGTCAACCATACCGGCGCGGACATCACCCTCGACCCGGCCAGGGAAATCTGGTGGCACGAGGCTGTCGCGGCCCCGAATCTGCCCAGCTATGTTGCCCCGGAGCCCATGGACGCCGAAGACCCCCTCTTTATCCTCTACACTTCCGGCAGCACAGGGAAGCCCAAAGGTGTGGTCCACACCCACGGCGGTTATCTCCTGTATGCCGCCATCACCACCCGGCTGGTGTTCGATCTCAAGGATGATGAAATTTTCTGGTGCACGGCGGATATCGGCTGGATCACCGGCCACAACTACATCGTCTACGGCCCGCTGATTAACGGACTCACCAGCGTCATGTTTGAAGGGGTGCCCAGCTACCCGGATTTCGACCGGTTCTGGGCTGTTGTCAGCAAATACAA
>PEWM01000256.1:0-13041 GCA_002779455.1 Deltaproteobacteria bacterium CG07_land_8_20_14_0_80_60_11 | reverse complement strand
TACCGGGTGCTGAAGGCCTACCGGGACCGGATCGTGGCCCTCAGCGAGGATCCCCGGTTCCGCTACGTCCTGATCTTCAAGAACCAGGGCCGGGCCGCCGGCGCCTCCCTGGAGCACAGCCACTGCCAACTCATTGCCCTGCCCATCGTGCCGGAACTGGTCCAGGAGGAATTGAGCGGCGGCAAGTTTTATTACAACTACAAAGAGCGCTGCGTCTTTTGCGATATGATCCGCCAGGAGCTCCAGCAGCAGACCCGGGTGGTGCTGGAGAACCAGGAATTTCTGGCGATTTGTCCTTTTGCGCCCCGCTCTCCCTTTGAAATCTGGATCCTGCCCAAGCAGCATTTTTCGTCTTACGTGGATTTGCAGGAAGAGTCTTTCCGGCTGCTGGCCGAGCTTTTCTCGGAAACCCTGAAGCGCCTGGATAAAGCCCTGGGCCAGGTCCCGTACAATTTCATCCTGCACACCGCGCCCATCCGGGAATCACAACTCAATTATTACCACTGGCATTTCGAGATCGTGCCCAAGCTGACCCTGATTGCCGGATTCGAATGGGGCTCGGGCTTTTATATCAATCCCACCCCTCCGGAAGATGCGGCCAAATATCTTCGGGAGTTGACGCTGTAAGCCTCGAGGCATGACAGATGCGTATTCTGATGGTATCCCCGGAAGCCAACCCCTTTGCCCGCAGCGGCGGACTTGCCGAGGTGGTCTACGCCCTGGCCTGGGCCTTGGTCAAAATGGGCCACCAGGTATCGGTGGTTCTGCCCCTGTACCGCCAGGTGCGGGAATCGGGCCGCCCCCTCACCGAAACCGGCCAGACGCTTTCCATTCCGCTCTCCTTAAAGACCCTGCCCGCCGAGATCTTTACCGCCCAGGTCGACCCTAATTTGAATTTTTACTTCATCGGCCAGGACGCCCTGTTTAACCGGGAAGGTCTCTACGGCACCGCCTATGGGGATTTTGACGACAATAGCGAGCGGTTTATCTTCTTTTCCCGGTCGGTGGTAGAGATGATCGACGCCCTGAAACTGGAGTTTGACGTCTGCCACGCCCACGAGTGGCAGACCGGCCTGGTGCCCGTCTATCTCCGGACCCTCTATAACGACCGCCCCCGCCTCCAGCGGCTGCCGGTGGTATATACGGTCCACAACGTGGGTTACCAGGGGCTTTTTTCTTCCTATGACCTTCCCCTTACCGGCCTGGGGTGGGAATTGCTCTCTCCCAAGGCCCTGGAATTTTTCGGCAAGCTCAATTTTATGAAGGGCGGCCTGGTTTTTGCGGACCTCCTCACCACCGTATCCACCAAGTACCGGGAAGAGATCCTGACCCCGGAATTTGGCTTCGGGCTGGAGGGGCTGTTCCGGGAACGGGCCCATGAGCTCTGCGGCATTCTGGAGGGGGTCGACTATCACCGCTGGGACACCAACCGGGATGAATTCCTGGCCGCACCCTACGACCGGGATAACCTCGCCGGCAAAAAGACCTGCAAGACGGCCCTGTTGCAGCGCTTCGGCCTGGACCTGCCCCCGGACCGGCCTCTTATCGGTATGACTACCCGGTTCTTTGAGCGTAAAGGGATCGACCTGGTGGAAAACATCCTCGATGACCTGATGCGCCTGGAAGTGGATTTCGTCATCCAGGGTACCGGGGAAGAACGCCACCACTATCTTCTCCAGGAAATGAGCCTCAAATATCCTGGGCGCATGGGTCTCATGATCGGCTACACCGAGGAACTGGCCCACCAGATCATCGCCGGGGCCGACATCTTTCTCATGCCCTCCCGTTATGAACCCTGCGGCCTGGACCAAATGTATTGCCTGCGCTACGGCACCATTCCGGTGGTCCGGGCCACCGGCGGGCTGGACGAGACCGTGCAGGAATTCGACCCCGCCACCGGCGCCGGTACCGGGTTCAAGTTCGCCGGCTCTACCCCGGCCGAACTTCTGGCCGCGGTGCAGCGGGCCCTGGGGGTTTATCAACAGCCCGCCGTCTGGAAAGCCCTGATGAAGAGCAACATGGCCCTGGATTATTCCTGGGGCAAAACCGCGGCCCCCAAATACCTGGATGTGTACCGGCTGGCCGCGGAAAAACGCCAGCGCCTGTTGGGCGGGTGAGGTTCCATGGCTTCGGAGCGTGCGGCGTTCTTGACCCAAATGGTAGAGGTGCTGACCTCTACTGTGAGCTTTGGGGAGCGGCTCAGCAACATGGTTCACCTCCTGGCCCGCAACCTGAAGGTGGACCTGGCGCTTTATTTCGGTCTGGACAAAGCCAGGGAAACCCTGCTCCTCAACGTGAGCAGCCAGGGGCCCGTCCCGCCCCACCTGCGCCTGGAATTTCCCCTGGGGCAAGGTCTGGTGGGTGAGACGGCCCGGACCCGGAAGTTTACCGTCGTCCACCGCCGGCAGCCGGGAGTGTCGGCCGCCAATGCTTCCCTGGAAAAACTGCACCCGGCCTATCAGACCCTGGCCGGCTTTCCGGTGGCCGACGACAATTTCCTTTACGGGGTCCTGATCCTGGTTGACCGGACGGAGCGGTCCCTCACCTCCGCCGAGCGCCAGGGCGTCCAGCTGACCTGCCTGATGCTGGCTGCGGCCCTGCGCCAGGCCATCGTCCAGGAAGAGGCCAAAAAGCGGATCGCCGAGTTGTCGGTGCTGTTCGAGGTGGGGAAAGCGCTCAGCTCCACCGTGGAGTTGGATGAACTTCTGGAGCGCATCGTCAGTACCACTGCCAAGGTTATCACCGCCCGGGGGGCAGCCCTTCACATTTTCAATGCCGCCACCGGTGAGGTCCGGGTCTCATCCCGCTATGGGCAGATTCCTCCGGAATCCCCGGCCCTGCCCCAAATAACCCCCAGCGGCGCGGCCACCGAACCCCCCTATTATGAAGGGGAATCGACGGATACGGCGGGGCACACCCATTACTGCCTGGCGGTGCCCCTCATCTTCAAGGGGCAGTTGACCGGCACCCTCGGGGTGTATGATAAATTCAACCCCAACGGCGAATATCTGCCCTTCGACCCGGAAAACCGCCAGCTGCTCTTCACCATGGCCGGCGTCATCGTCAACGCCATCGAAAATGCCCTCACCTATCAGCAGGTGGAGGACCTGGCGGAAAAAAACGAGCGCATGGTCCGGAATCTCACCGCCCTGCAAGAGATCTCCCAGGTCATGCTGACGTCGGTGCAGGAGGCCCGGCTCCAGGAGATCATCCTCCAGGGCCTCACCCAGGAGAGCGGCCTGGGATTTGATCGGGCGGTGGTGTTGATGGTGGATGAAGCGACCCAAACCTTGAGAGGCGCCCAAGGCGCCGGTTGCAGTCACGTGACCCACGACCTCCCCAACCTCCAGGCCCTGCAGGTGCCGCCGCCGGAGATGATACCGGTGCTCGATTGGGAAATTCCCCTCCGGGTGGATCAGGGCCCCCTGGCCCTGGCGGTGTTGCGCAAGTCCCCCTATCATCACCATCAGACGGTCAAGGAGCCGGGCTTGCCCCCCGCCTTGGCGGGCAAGTATGCGGCCCAGGAATTTTTTGTGGTGCCCCTGGTGGTGAAAGACCGGACCACCGGGGTGATTCTGGTGGACAACCAGGCTTCCGGGCGGCCCCTGGAGCCGGAGCGCCTGGACGCCCTCCAGATGTTCGCTACCCAGGCCGCCCTGGTGTTGGAAAATGCCCATCTCTATTCCACCATCGAAACCAACAACCGGGAATTACTCCTCATCCGGGAACGGATGCTGGAGAGTGACCGTCTGGCCGCCTTGAGCAGCCTGGCCTCGGGCATGGCCCATGAAATTCGCAACCCCCTGGTCTCCATCGGCGGCTTCGCCCGGCGCATCGCCAAATTGGTGGAACCTAATTCGCCCCTCCGGGGATATGTGGAGGTTATCCAGGAGGAAGTGACCCGCCTGGAAAAGCTTCTCCGGGAAATCCTGGACTTCACCGGGGAAAATCTGTCGTACTACGGGGACCACGAACTGGCCAAGCTCATCGAGGACACCCTGATATTGGTCCAGCGGGATTTGGATGCCAATAAAATCAAGGTCGCGAGAGAATTTGCCCAGTTGCCCCGGCTCCATTGCGACGACCGGCAGATGAAGCAGGTCTTTTACAGCCTCTTCCAGAACGCCATCCAGGCCATGCATCACGGCGGCACCCTGACCATTCGCACCTTTCCGGTGGAAAGGCCGGACGGCCTTTATGCCGCGGCGGCTATCTCGGACACCGGCAGCGGCATTCCCATGGAGGTGCTCCACAATATCTTCAACCCGTTTTTTTCCACCAAGGATTATGGCACCGGCCTGGGACTGGCCATCGCCCAGCGGATTATTTCCCGCCACTACGGTCAGATAGAGGTCAACAACGAAATCGGCAAAGGCGTGACCTTTATCGTCACCCTGCCGGTGGCTAAATATTGTCTCGTCAAAGACGCGGGTCAGGGCGCGGTTCCCGCCAGCGTGCTCAAGGTCCCTAAAGGAGGACGTTAATGAAGAAGATCCTGGTGGCGGACGACGAAATGAGCATTCGCCTCCTTTACAGTGAAGAACTCAAAGAGGAGGGCTACGAAGTCTATCAGGCCGCCAACGGGCGGGAAGCCCTGGACATAGTTGATAAAATTCCCCTGGATCTGGTCATCCTGGACATCAAAATGCCGGAGATGGACGGTATCGAGGCCTTGAGGCAGATTAAGGAAAAGCGGCCGGATTTGCCCGTAATCCTGAGCACTGCCTACGGAGAGTATAAACAGGATTTTGCCACCTGGGCCTCAGACGAGTACCTGGTCAAGTCCTCGGACCTGGAGGACCTCAAGGCCGTAGTGAAACGTTACCTGAAAGAGTGAACCCGAAAGCGAGGCGCCCATGAGTAAGCTCAAGGTGGTGTTGTTGATCATCCTGGCCGTGGTGCTGGTGGACTTTGCCGTTGAAAACGCCCAGCCGGCGCCGGCGATCAAACTCTTCAAATTTCAGTTGGCGGAGCTGCCAACCTATCTTCTGGTCTACCTCAGCCTGGTGGTGGGAGCGGTGATCGGCTGGGTCGCCCACGGCCTGGGAATCAGGCGGAAGCGGCGGGAAGCCCAGGCGGCGCAAACCGCTTCAGCCCAGCAACAGCAGCAGGAACCCCAATAAGGCCAGGGTGGCCGCCAGGCCCAGGATAAGGGACAGCGCCAGGGCGCCCTGAAGCGTCAAGAAGATGGCCAGGGCCCCGAGAGAGGCCCCGGCGGAGATGCCGTAAACCTGCTTCACTCCGCAATACAGCAGGGCCAGGACCCAGATGCCGGCCACCAACATGCCGAAGAACGGTATGAGCGCCAGGGCCATGCCGCCCTGGGCATAGCAGAAAATCCGCCAGGCCGGGGTGAAATCCCGGCCGGCGCCCATTAGGGCCACACTCCCCCACCAGCAGATGCCGCCCGCCCCCAGGTTGGCCAGCGCCAGGACCGGGGATGCGGCCATCAGGGCCATCAGCCAGCCCGGACCTAAGTCTCCGAAAGGCAAGAGCCCGGCGGCGTCGCCCAGGTTGCCGCCAGCCGGCGCCAGGACCAGGAGCTGCCAGAAGATGGCGCCCAAAAGCCCGACGCTCGACACGATGAGCGCAAAGGCCAGCGGTTCGGCCCACCCTTCCCGGCCCAGGTTCTCAAAAAACTCCCCCGGCCGGAACAGGACTTCCCGGAGGGTGCGGAAAAATCCCGCCAGAAGTGACAACTCCTGGTCTTCCCAGGGCGCTGAGGACTTTTGGTCCGGCCCGGCGACGGCCGCCATCGCCCCCCACCCTTCTTCCAGTTCCATCACGGCCGCTTCCCGTCGATCAGGTCTTTAACGTCCTTGGGGTTGAGCAACCCGTACCAGAACATCTCGGGCCCCCCAGTTTTATCCCGGCAGGCGAGGTTGCCCACCTGGAGCACGGTCTGGGTCAAGCCCCGGAGCACCAGGACCTCCCCCAGGTTCTCCCAGGTGATCTCCTGCTCCCGGGGGGAAGGCCAGCGCCTGACCTTGGCCACCCCCCGGGAAGTGACCCGGTACTCCTGGCCGTATTTCTGGTAGATCACCGCGGCCAGGACAATGAGCCCCAGGAGGGTCCCCAACCAGACGGGCAGTCCCACCTCGGGGTTGAGCCGGGGGCCCAGCACCACCAGGGCCAGGGCCACGTAATAGACAAAAAACGCCCGGCCGCAGGGCTTGAACACCAGGTCGCCTGAGGTGGAAATTTCGTTGCCAGCCATGATTATGCCTCCCATGCGTCTAATAGCTGCTCGGTTATTCTTCATTGAGTTTGGCGATTAATGCTAAAAAGGTAGAGGGGGCAATGATCTTGATTCCCTGATAATTTTTTAAATCGGTAAGATGGTGGTCGCCCGAAATTATCAAGTCGGCTTGGCCTTCTACGGCACATTCAAGAATGCGGTTGTCCGGGTCATCAACAATAACCGGAATGCGGGTTTTGGGGTTGACTGATTTGGAGAAGGTTATTAGCCAAACCTCAGCTGCTTCAACTTTTTCACCTGTCCAGAAAAACTTATCGATCAGAATACGTCTCGTTTCATTGACTATATGTCTTGAGGTGAAGTTGGCTATCTCTCCTGAAGCCACCAGTAGCAAAATTTTGGCGAGATTGCTGGTTGGAAAGTTTAAGCCGGAAACGATGACGTTGGTATCAAGCACTACTTTAAGCATCGGCTGGTTCGGCTCGATACTCGTCAATGAAGCGCTGGACGTCTTCCTCCTTTAAGCTAAGCTCTTTAGCTTTTTTTAAGCCATAGCGCTGCAGACGTCTGAGTTCCATTTCGGCAATATACCGCCGGAGGGCTTCTCGCATGAGTTCGCTCCGGGTGCAGTTCTTCCCCTTGGCGATCTTCTCGGCCTCCACGATGGCTTCCTGGATTTCCTGGGGGTCCGCTCCGGCCATGTTCTCCCAGACCTTTTTAAGCGCCTGCAACGCAAAGCTTTGGTCTTCTTGCAGCAGCTGGAATCTTTCCATGTCCACCAGGGCCGCCAGAGGTTTACCGGCCCGTTCGATGATAAATGAATCCCCCCGGATCGAGACTTCATTCAAGAGTTGGCCCAAATTTTGCCGGGCCTTCATGGCGGAAATCTTTTTCAGCACGGCCATTACCTTCTCTATTAATTATTATGAGTTACATAACTAGTATAGTTAATGGGGTACAGATGTCAAGTCAGGGTCAAGGGGTCCTCAAAATATCATGGGTGCCGAGCCGTCTGAGAATACAGACTTCACCCTTCATCTGAAAGGTAAAGCGATATCCTTGAGTGATCCTTCCTTCCCAAATGTCTCGAGGATCTTGCATCTTTTTTATATTCAGGGATGGGTGACGCCGGTTGTCCAAAAAAAGCTTCAATTTCTTGTCAACTGTCTTTTGAAGTTGGCCCGGAAGCGCATGATAATCCCTTATAAAACTGTACGTGAACCAGAGCTTCATTGCGGAGTTTTCTTTAAAGCTCTTAAAGCGTCTGGCGCATTTTCAAACGGCCCCACCATCTTACCCTCGGCAATGTCCCGTTCCGCTTCCGCTTCCTTCTCCTGCCATTCTTTCGTGAAAAAATATTCCTGGTCCGGGTGAATCACCTTGACGGGCCTTATCACTAAAGTATCGTCCTGGATATTCACCTCCACGTAATCCCCGACGCTGAGCCGAATGAGCCTCCTCAGATTCTGAGGGATAGTTATTTGATAGTTCCTTTTCACTTTGACCAGTTCCATCTGCGACTCCTTAATCTACCTTCTGGTTGGCGCTTTTGGCCTTGTCATTAATTTATAAAATTAGAAATAACAATTATCATAATTTATTAAAAGTATAACCCGGCGGCATAAAGTATGTCAAATTAACCAAACCGGCCAAATGGTCTTATCAAGCTGGGGAAAGACCCCTGCAAATCAGCCAGCCATAGCCTTCAAATCGCACTTCCTCCTTTTCATTTCCACCCTATTAATATACCACCCGAAAATCCATCAGGTCCCCGGCGTAGGCCTGCCACTCCACCTCCACCCGGTCCACGTAGGCATACGACGGGCCTTTATGGCACCAGGCGAGCATGTTTTCCACCATCCGTTGGTCGCCTTCGAAGACGGCCTCAACCCGGCCGTCCGGGCGGTTCCGGACCCAGCCGCCCAGCCCCCGGGCCCGGGCCTCGTCCCGGGTGGAGGCCCGGAAGAACACCCCCTGGACCCGGCCCTCGATCACCACGTGGACCCGCGCCTGGTCCGCCATCACGGTCTCCCCTTGATTAATTCCCCGAACTCCGCTTCATCCAGGATGGTCACCCCCAACTCCTGGGCTTTGGCCAGCTTGCTCCCCGGGTCGGCCCCCGCCACCACGTAATCGGTCTTGGCGGAGACCGAGGAAGTCACCTTGCCGCCCCGGGCCGCGACCATCGCCTTGGCTTCGTCCCGGGATAAGTTGGCCAGCCCCCCGGTGAACACGAAGGTTTTGCCGGCCAGGGGGGAGGCGGCCTGAGGCTCGGGCGGCAAACCCCGGACTCCGGCCTCGGTGAGTTTTTTCAAAAGGGCCTGATTCCGGTCATTGGCGAAAAAATCCTGGAGGCTGGCGGCCACCTGCTCCCCAACGCCCTCCACGTGCAGCAGCTCTTCTTGGTCCGCGGCCATGAGTTTATCCAGGCTCGGGAAGTGCCGGGCCAGGAGTTGGGCGGTGGCCTCGCCCACATAGCGGATGCCCAGGGCGTTGATCAGACGCCGCAGGGGGACCTCCTTGCTGGCCTGAATGGCGCTGACGATGTTCCGGGCCGATTTTGCCGCGAAGCGCTCCAGGGGAATGAGGTCGCCTTCGGTCAAGTGGTAAAGGTCGCCCACATCCTTCACCAGCCCCACCTCTACCAGTTGCTGGACGATTTTCTCCCCCAACCCGTCGATGTCCATGGCGCTTTTGCCGGCGAAGTGCTGAATCCCCCGGGTCAGGGAGGCGACGCAGTCGGAATTGGGGCAGCGGGTGACCTTCTCGCCTTCGGGCCTGACCAGGAGGGAATCGCACACCGGACAGTTGCCCGGCATCTGAAAGGGTTGGGCGTCGGGCGGACGCTCCTCCATAATAACCTTGACCACCTCCGGGATCACATCCCCGGCCCGCTGCACCAGGACCGTATCGCCCACCCGCACGTCCTTCTTGGCCACTTCGTCTTCATTGTGGAGGGTGGCCCGGCTGACGGTGACCCCGCCCACCTCCACCGGCTCCATCACCGCCATGGGAGTGACCGCGCCGGTGCGGCCGACGTTGACTTCGATGGCCAACACCCTGGTGGTGGCCTGGGTAGCGGCGAACTTATAGGCCAGGGCCCACCGGGGGCTCCGGGACTTGGCGCCCAGGCGCTCTTGCAAGGTTAGGGGGTCCACCTTGACCACCATGCCGTCGATTTCATAGGGGAGGCCGTGCCGCCGGTGCTCCAGGTCCCGGTGATAGGCGATGGCCGCCTCGATTCCCCGGCACCGCGCAATCAAGGGGTTGACCCTCAGACCCCACTGTTTCAGGATCTGGAGCACCTCCCAGTGGGTGTCAAAATTCCGTCCCCGCACCTCCCCCACCCCGTAGCAGTAGATCTTCAGGGGCCGGGCGGCGGTGATCCTCGGGTCCAGCTGGCGCAGGGACCCGGCCGCGGCGTTCCTGGGATTGGCAAAGGCCGGTTCTCCCCGGGCCAGACGCTCTTCATTAAATTTCTTGAATTCCGACAGGTCCATGTAGACCTCGCCCCGGACCTCCAGCAGCTCCGGGGCTGGCGCCACCTCCGTCAGCAGGCTTAACGGAATGGTGTGGATGGTCTTCAGATTCTGGGTGACGTTTTCCCCCCGGTGGCCGTCGCCCCGGGTGGAACCCGTGGTCAAGCGGCCGTTTTCATAGACCAGTTCCACGGCGCAGCCGTCCATCTTGGGCTCCAGGACATAGGGAAACTCCTCTGCGGTTCGGAGGAACCGCTTCAACCGGTCGTCGAACTCCCGGGCCTCGGCCTCGCTGAAGGCGTTTTCCAGCGACAGCATGGGCTGCCGATGCGAGACGGTTTCAAACTTATCCAGGGGTTGGGCCCCGACCCGCTGGGTGGGGGAATCGGGCGTGGCCAGGCCGTAGGCTTCCTCCAGCCGGGTGAGTTCGGCCATGAGAAGGTCGAACTCGGCATCGGAGATCACCGGATCATCCAGCACATAGTACCGGTAATTGTGGTAATTGAGTTGTTCCCGGAGTTCGGCCACCCGGGAGACCACCTGAGGGGGAATGTTCTTCTGATCCATTGATTATCATAATAGGGGGTTTTGGCAGGATTGGCAAGGCCCAAAGGCCACCGGGCCGAAAGCCGGGGTCTTATACCAGGTTGCGCTCATAGAAGTAAGAAAAGCTCACGGTCTGTAGGGGCGCACCCGCGTGTGCGCCCAACCTGATGGCGGACACATGGGTCCGCCCCTACGGAACATAAATTACCTGTATGAACGCAGTTTGGTATTAGCCGGAGGGGAATAACCGAAGGTGGCGGCGGGGATGCGTATTTATACCCAGACAAGACCTCGGGAAAAGTATGTTGAGGGGAGGGCCGGCCATCAAGACATCGGGGCCTGGGGCGGTCCCAGGGTTTTTCTTTCGTGGTCGGCGGTCTCCCGGGCCAACCGGCGAATTTCCCCGATAATCTCCATCACCTTCTCCAATTGCTGGCTGATCAACTGGACTTCCTGGAACATCTTGTCCCGCTCATCCAACTCCAAGAGCATCAGATCAATGAGCCCGGTGACCGTGGACAGGGGTTGGGCCAAATCATGCAAGAAATGCCGGAGGTTATCGTGGTAAGGCGGAAATTGCGCCTCTTGCCTTTGCATGCCAGTTTCCCAACCCGTAAGTCATTACTTTATGAGGGAAACAGCAAGAAGCGGGCCAATTGCCCCGAGACGCGGGCCAATTGCCCCGAGACGCGGGCTAAACCCCGCCTGAGGACCACAAAGAAGGCTTGGGGGATACAGCTCCAGATCCCCCGTCCAGGATAACCGCTAATCCCGGGGGACGGCCAGCATGCGCTCCACCGCCAGCAAGGCCGGGCGCCGGACCTCCTCCGGCACCGTGATCCGGTGGCGGTTGTCCTTGAGGGCATTGATGACGTCCGATAGGGTGATGCGCTTCATATCCGGGCACACGAGGCGGGGGGAGGGGGAGTAGAAAAGCTTAGCCGGGTTTTCGGTCCGCAAGGTGTGGAGAATGCCCATCTCTGTGCCGATAATGAATTCTCGGCCGGAGGACTGGCGGGCATACTGGAGCATACCGCTGGTGCTGCAGATCACCTGGGCCAGGTCCAGGACTTCGGGGCGGCACTCGGGATGGGCGAGGAAAACCGCCTGGGGATGAGCCGCCTGGCAGGCCTGGACCTCGGCGGCGCTCAGGCCGTCGTGAACGTTGCAGCAGCCCTCCCAGTAAAGGATCTCTTTGGAGGTGCGCCGGGCGGTGTAGAGGGCCAGATTGCGGTCCGGGACCATCAAGATCCGGGAGGGCGCCAAAGAATTGACAACCTGGATGGCGTTGGCGGACGTGCAGCAGATGTCGCTCTCGGCCTTGACCGCGGCGGTGGAATTGACATAGGTGACCACCGGCACCCCGGGCAGTTCGGCTTTCCGGGCCTTAAGCTGCTCGCCGGTGATGGTGGCGGCCATGTAACAGCCCACATCCTCCCGGGGCAGAAGCACGGTCTTGTCCGGGCACAGGATGGCGGCGGTTTCCGCCATGAAATGGACCCCGCAAAACACGATGACCTCGGCCGGGGTCTGGGCCGCGGTCATGGACAAGGCCAGAGAGTCGCCCAAAAAATCGGCCACATCCTGAATTTCTCCCGGCTGGTAATTGTGGGCCAGGAGAATCCCCCGGCGCCGTTCGAGCCAGCGCCGCACCTCTTTCTGCTGCCCGGTAAATTCCATGGTTTGCCTTTGAAGTCTAGACTTCAGGCGATAATGATGCGGTTAATGATCCCAAGCCTTGAATAAGTCACATCGGTATCGACCGATGTAGCGGGTTTTAAACCCGCCCCTACAATCAGCAAATTTATATTTAACTAACATTAATAACCATTTCAATCAGTTACTGCCATAGCTCTCAGGAGCCCGGGGTCTCCCGGACCACCTGGACTCCCGGCGGCGGCGTAAACGTAAAGAAGTTGGGCGCCGAGGGCACTTCCAGCTTCACCTGGGTAAAGGTGAAGCGGCTCTCTTCGCCCAGGGCATTGCTGAAATCCAGCTTCTCCACCAGGTAGGTGCCGGGGTTGATGGTCAGGGTGAGGCTTTTGAGCTCCGGCTGGTCCTTCTTGGGCGCCAGGTCGATGATAAAGCTGGCGCCCTCCCGGGGCGGGCGCTGCCAGGAGACGGTGAAATCCTTTTGGAACTGGCCCATCCCGGAGAAAAACCGCATCACCAGGTCCGAGCGCAACACCTGGTCTATCTTGTAGACCATGACCAACCCGTCGGCGGGCATGTACATCCATACCAGCCGGCCGTCGGAGACGATCTCTTTTTTCTGTTCCGGCGGGGTCTCGTACTGCCAGCGCATGCGGCTGGGTTTCTTGAAATACATCCAGCCCACGGCCGAATCCGAGGCGCCGGCCGCCTTCAGACGGGATTCCTGACGAAAACGGGCCTGGAAGCCCCCGGCTTTGTCATATTGGGCCTGAACCCGGGTCATCACGGCTTCCGGGGTGACTTCCCCGGTGGCCGCCAGCGGCCAGAGGCAGGCCAGCAATGCTATGGTAGTCAACAACATTTTGCGGGTCATGGTAGGTATCGGTCCTTGCACGATAAATTGCCTGGGTTAAACTTATCAAATGCGCCTCCCTCCGTCAATTGGACCATTTCTCCGGTGGCGGTGGCTCGTTGCCTGGGGACACCCGGAAATCATGAAAAATCCGGTGGGGCGGGCCTCCGTGCCCGTTACGTTGATTCTGTTCTTGAAAAGTTTTTGGTGGCACCGGCATCTTGCCGGTGCGGTGCACAGGCTGGAAAGCCTGTGCTACTGAATTTGAGTTTCTTGTTTTTTCAACAAGATTTTGCTTTTAACTAGCTTAT
>PEWM01000097.1:12666-14060 GCA_002779455.1 Deltaproteobacteria bacterium CG07_land_8_20_14_0_80_60_11 | reverse complement strand
GCCTAAGAGTGAAGGCGTAGGGTCCTCTTTTCACGGTTATTCACCTTGGCAGGAAGGGTTAAACCATGGGCTTATCAAGCAAGATGTTGCCGCAATCGTTTCGGGGCGCCGGCGCCCGCCAGCTGGCTTATGTATTGATCTTCGGGGTGGCGCTGGCATGGTGGGCGGCCGCCGGTCTGGCCGCAGCCCAGGAACGGCCCGCGTCAACCGCCAAAGTCGGGTTCGACCCCAAGCTTCACTTCACCGTCGTCAAGATCGAACCGGACGCCGGGGCCGAGGAGGTCAGGGTCTTTTTCAGCGGCCCCCTCTTGCTTGAGAGCCTCCGGGGCAATCTGCGGCTGCTGCCCCGGGTCAAGATCGACTGGAACCGCACCAAGCTGAGCGCCAAAGGGGTCCTGACGCTGCGGGGGGCTTTCCGTTACGGCGCCGGCTATCTCCTCACCCTGCCCGAAACCCTGAGGGTGGGGAAAAAGACCTACCGCCAAACAGTCAACTCCTTTTTCATGACCGACCGGCCCCCCAAGGTGGAATTCGTGGGTCCCCAGAGCGTCATCGAACGGGACAGCCGGCAGTTGCTGCACGTCCGGGCCCAGAACGTCAACAACCTGAGGTTTGAAGGGATCCGGGTGCCGCCGCTCCTGCTGCCCCTGGCCCTGGCGGTGGAGAAATCCCCGGCCGGCTGGGACCGTATCTTTGATGAGCTCCAGACCGCCTCCGCAGGGCTCAAACCCTTCGTCGCCTCCCATAAGGATCTGGCCGGCTTCGTCACCCCGCCCCTGTCTGAGAAGCAACTCTTTCCCGCCGCCGGCGAAAAGAACAAGCCCTGGGCGGTCACTTTGCCGCTGAGCTTTCGCCAGGGCCAGGAGGCCGGCGCCCTGGAACTCATCCGGGTGCAGGACCACGAGGCCGGCAGCCTTGCGGCCACCCCGCCCCGGGTATTTGCCATCACCGATCTGGGCCTGACCTATAAACGCAGCCAACAGAATCTGCTCCTCTGGGTCACCTCCCTCAAGGCCGGGACCCCCGTGGCCGGGGCCCGGATCATCGGCTTCACCCGGGACATGGAGGTCTTTTTCCTGGGACGCACCACCGCCGACGGGGTGCTGCTCTTCGAACCCCATGACCTGGCGGGGTTGTCCCTCCAGAACCCCAAAGACTTGCAGCCGGTGAAGCGGGTGGTGAAGCAGGACGACCTGGTGCTGCTGATGGCCGGGACCAGCGACGACGTGGCCTTCATCCAGGTGACGCCCCAGGGCAACCTCAAGCCCCAGGGCATCTGGCAGGTGAAGGCCGGCGATAAAATCCGCAACCTCAAGGGCGACGTGTTCACGGAACGGGGCGTCTACCGGCCCGGCGAAAAGGTCTTTTTCAAGGGCGCGGTCCGGGAATATGGC
>PEWM01000097.1:3303-12637 GCA_002779455.1 Deltaproteobacteria bacterium CG07_land_8_20_14_0_80_60_11 | reverse complement strand
CGTGTGCTTTTTTGAGGTCATCAGTCCCAAAGGCGAGCAGGTCTTTACCCAGGAGGACCGGACTTCGGATTTCGGCACGGCGGCCGGAGAAATCCTGACCCAGAGTTACTGGCCCCTGGGGACCTACACCCTGAACCTGACCTTTGGCCCGGAAACTCCCGCAGAATCAACCACTGCCGGTAAAGGCCGCCGGGACCGCCGGGGAGGGGACCCTGCGTCAGGGGGTGAGGAGGCCGGCCCCAAAAACCAGGTGAGCGTCACCTTTCAGTTGCAGGAGTTCAAACCGCCCCGGCACTTCGTGGGCATCAACTTTGAGCAAACCACCCGGCCCCTGACGGGTTATGTCAATCGTGGGGACCAGCAATCTCCCTTTGTCCGGATCAGGCTCAGCGGCTCGTACTACGCCGGGGGGCAGGTCAAACACGGCCAGGTGCGCTGGAAGATTTTTCAAGCCAAGACCAGCTATCAGGTGCCGGGATATGACAACTTCACCTTCGGTTACGGCCGCGAAGAGCAGGGCGCGTTGATCGAGAGCGGCCAGACCATTTTGGATGAGAAGGGGAGGGCGGAACTGGAGTTTCCCCTGGACCGCCAGATCATGAACGGGCAGCACGGCCTCTCCGTGGTGGCCACCGTATTGGACTTCGACGGCCGGGCCGCGTCGGAAACCAAGGCTTTTCAGGTTACGCCGGATTTATTGGTGGGCATCAGCCGCCACCCGGAGGAGGCCCGGGCCGAAGAGGAGCAGGCCCTCACGGTTATGCTGGCCAAGCCGGATGGCAAGCGGATCGACCGGGGCGCCATCCAGGCGGAGGTCCTGCAAAAAAGCTGGGCCTACGTGGCCAAGCGCAACGAGCAGGGCGACCTCTATTGGGATGAGCAGGATGTCTGGCGCAAAACCGTGACCAGCGACCTCACCCTAACCAAAGGCACGGCCACCTTCCGGTTCGGCTTCGCCTGGGGCGGCCGCTATCTCCTGGCCTTTACCTACAGAGACGGCGCTGGCCGCAGTTTCACTTCGGCCACGCCCTTTGAGGTGAGCGGCGAAAGCTACGCTTACGGGAACCGGGAACTGCCTTACCTGCCCCTGGCCCTGTCGGCCGACCGGCCGGCGTATAAGCCGGGGGAGACGGCCAGGCTCACGGCCCGGCCCCGGAGCCCGGTGTCCCGCTACCTGGTCACCCTGGAGCAGGCGGGCGTGCTGAAGTACCAGGTGATCACCCCGAAATCGGACGCCGACAGCCTGGAAGTTCCCATCCGGGCCGAATATGCCCCCAATCTGTACGTCTCGGTCCTGGGACTGACGGGCCGGGGGGAATTCCCGGTGTACGCCGGCCACTACGATACCGAGGCTCCCAGCTTTTACTGGGGTACCCTCAACCTGCCGGTCCGCCACGAAGTCGAAGGCCTCCAGGTCAAGATCAGCCCGGCTGTCAAGGACCTCAAGGCCGAGCCCGGGGCCAAAGTGACCCTGGACTTCACCGTCCTCGCCCCCAAGGGCGGCGGGGTCGAAGCGGAGATGGCCGTGGCGGTGGTGGATGAAGCCGTCCTGGCCCTTACCGGGTTTAAAACCCCCACCCTGGAGTCCCTGACCCGGTTTGACCGCCCCCTGGAGGTGTTTACCGGGGAACTGCGTTCATTACTGGTGCACCAGACTCCCTTCTATCTTTCCAAGAACGAGCCCCTGACCGGCGGCGGCGGTCTGAGCGAAGAGGTCATGTCCAAGCTCAGGCGGCGCTTCGAGGCGGTGGCCTATTTCAACGCGCAGGTGCGCACCGACGCCCAGGGACGGGCTCAGGTGACCTTCACCCTGCCCGACAATATGACCACCTACCGGATTTATACCGTGGTCCTGGACCGGGGCAGCCGCTTTGCCAGCGTCGAGCGCCCCCTGCTGGCCGCCAAGGACTTTTATCTGGAGCCCGGTCTGCCCGGGTTCTTCACCCGGGGCGATACCTTTAAATTCCAGGTGGCCGCGTTCAACGCCACCGGCGAGACCGGGCCGGTTAAATTCAGCGCCGTCGGGGATGGCGGGCTGTTTCTCCTGGCGGCGGAACCACAGGACCGGCTCAATCCCAAAGACAGTTTGAAGCTCGAGGTCAGCGGCCAGGCTGCCGCCAGCGGGCTGGCCGGCGCCCGGTTTGCCGGCGAATTTAAGGGGCGGACCGACGCGGTGGAACTCAAGCTCCGGATCAACTCCGGGCAGGTCCGGGACACCCAGGTGTGGTTCGGTTCCCTGGCCGGGACCACCGAGATCAAAGTCCCGCTCCCCGCTTACCTGACCGGCAAGCCGGCCGGGCAGATTAACCCGGAGGAGGTCAAGGCCGTCCTGACCGTGGCCGGGTCGCCCTTTTTGCGGATGACCGAGGCGATTCACTACCTCCTCAATTACCCGTATGGCTGCGTGGAACAGACCAGTTCCGGGGTTCTGGCCCTGGCGGCCCTCCGGGGGGTCATTCAGAAAGGGCTGGTGTCCGGGGTGAGCCTGCCCGAAACGGATGAATATCTGAACCGCGGGGTGCAGCGCATTCTGAGCCTCCAGACCGACTCCGGGGGTTTTGCCTACTGGCCGGGGCAGCGGGAACCCCACGTCTGGGGCTCGATCTACGCCGCCGCGGCCTTGAGCCTGGCCCGCACCCACGGGGTCACGGCGCCGGAAAATGCCTTGCAACAGGCCGCAGCCTACCTGAAAACCCAGATCCAGGAGGGGAAACGGTCCCCCGCGGTCAAGGCCTTTGCCGCCTATGTCCTGGCCCTCAACCAGGCCCTGGACCGTGACACCCTCAATGCCGTGACCGCTCAATTCGCCCGGATGAGCCGGGAAAGCAAAATCCTGGTGCTGTTAGCGGCCAGGCAAGCCGAGTTGCGGCCCTTGAAGGAACTTCAGGCCGCGCTGAAACCGCTGCTGGGCGGCAAGGCCGAGGCGGCCCAGGACGATCCGGATGATTTTCAGAGCCGTTTCCGCAGCCCGGCCCTGGCCCTCCTGGCGGCCCAGGCCATCCTGCCCGGGGACCCCCTCACCCAGGAAGAGGCGCTGCTCCTCCTGGGCGGTCTGGACAGCCAGGGCCTCTGGACCTCCACGGCCGATACCGGCTGGGCCCTCCTGGCCCTGGGAAGCTACTTCAAGGATGCGAGCTTTGGGGCCGCACCGGTGGAGGTCGCCATTAGCCAGCCCGGCGTTCCCGCCCCCCATCGCCTCAAACTGGACCCCAAGGGCTTCCGCACGGTGGGGCTTAACCCCGGGGCCCTGCTCAAGAACCCGGTGGTCAACGTTTCCGGCCAGGCCGGCAAAACCTGGCTCTACAAGCTGGAGTTGACCGCCCCCCGGCTGGATATCGCCGGCGCCGGGGCCGCCAACGGCTTCAAAGTCCGCCGGGTCATCAAGAACACCGATGGCTCCGACGTTATCAAGGTGGGCGACCTGGTGAAAGTCACGGTCTTTCTCGAGGTCGCCGGCCAGGGGCAGCGCTACGTGGTGCTGGATGACCCCCTGCCCGCGGGGCTGATGGCCATCAACACCGCCTTCAAGACCGAGGAGCCTATCCCGGAGGGGGAGGAGCGCAACGACGACTTCGATTACGTCACCCAGGATGGGACCATCCGGCTCCGTCCCAATTATTTCGAGATCAGGGACGATCGGGTGCTGGCCTTCCGGGACCAGGTTTACGCCGGCGCCCACCGGTTCGAGTATTACTGCCGGGCCGTGTGCGAGGGCAAGTTTGTGGCTCCCGCCACCCGGGTGGCGGCCATGTACTCGCCGGGAGTGAACGGCTACTCCCCCCAGGAAGAACTGACCGTCAAGGGGCGCTGATGCTGAATAGGCTGCCATGGGGCCGTCTCGCCTGGCGCCTGGCCGCGGCCCTGCTGGTTCTGACCGGCCTGGCCTGGCAGTTTTCGGCCGCCTGGCGCCTGGACCCGGCGGCCCTGGAACCCAGGCCCGGCCCCCTAATGCTGGACCGGACGGGCCGCATCTTGCGCCTGGCGTCCGAGGCCCAGGGGGGCAAGCTCGTCACCCTGCCCGAGGGCGCCGTCCCCCAACTGGTGGCCGCGGCCTTCGTGGCGGCGGAGGATCAGAGGTTCTGGCGCCATCCGGGCATCGACCCCCTGGCCATCCTCCGGGCCGCCATGAGCAACCTGAGCCGCGGCCGCATCGTGTCCGGGGCTTCCACCCTCACCCAGCAACTAACCCGCCTCGCTTATCCCGGGCCCCGCAGTTATTATCGCAAGCTGGTGGAGATCTGTCGCAGTCTCAGGATCGAGCTGGCCCTCAGCAAGGACGAGATCCTGCGGCGCTACCTCAACCGGGTGCCCCTAAGCAATAATCTCAAGGGGGTGGAGGCCGGGGCCTGGGCCTATTTCGGCAAGACCGCCTCCCAGTTGACCGCAGGTGAAGCCGCCCTCCTGGCCGCCCTGGTCAAAGCCCCGGGGGCCCTGAACCCCTATGGCCGAAACCGCGACCGCCTCCTGGCGCGGCAGCGCTGGGTGCTCTCCCGGATGGCGCGGCTGGGGTATCTCAGCCCCGAGGAACTAAAGGCCCGGCAGGCAGACCCCGTCAGGTTCCGGGGCAACGGACCCCGCCCCCCGGCGTTCCCCTTTGAAGCCCCGCATTTTGTCAACCTGGTCCTGGCCGGGGAGAGAACCGCGGCCCCGGGTCCCCAGCGGATCAGGACGACCCTGGATCTGCCGCTCCAGCGCCGGGCCCAGGCCATCGTCAACTCGCACCGGGCCCGGCTCCTCAAAGCCGGCGCCTCCCAGGCGGCCGCGGTGATCGTCGCCAACGGCTCCCGGGAAGTCCTGGCCCTGGTGGGCTCCTGCGCCTATGGCCCCCGGGACCAGGGCTTCAACAACGGCGCCGCCGCCTGGCGCTCGCCGGGTTCCACCCTCAAGCCGTTTCTCTACGCCCTGGCCCTGGACCAGGGGTTCACCCCCGCCTCGGTGCTGGAAGACGTGGAACGGCGCTACCGCACGCCCCGGGGCGAGTTTATCCCGGCCAATTTCGATCGCGTCTCTCACGGCCCCATTTCGTTCCGCGAGGCCCTGGGCAATTCCCTGAACCTCTCCACCGTCCACCTGCTCAACCTGATGGGAACGGAGACTTATTACGACACCCTGGCCGGGCTGCACCTCATCAACCGCCCGGAATTCACCCCGGAGCACTACGGCCTGGGCCTGGTGGTGGGCAACCCCGAAGTCAGCCTCCTGCAACTGGCCGCGGCTTACGCCTGCCTGGCCAACGGCGGGAGATTCGCACCCCTGCGCTTTACCCTGGATGCTCCCAAAGAAGATGGGACCCCGGTCTTTTCTCCCCAGGCGGCCTTCATCATCAGCGACATCTTAAGTGACCCCATGGCCCGGGTCCGCATCTTCGGCGGTTCCTCGGCCATGAACCCGCCCTACCGGATGGCCATCAAGACCGGGACCAGCACCCACTTCCGGGACTTATGGGCCGTGGCCTACACCCCGGATTACACCCTGGCCGTGTGGGTGGGCAATTTCAACGGCCGGCCCACCGCGGATCTCAGCGGCGCCGGCGCCGCCGCCCCCATGGTGGCCGACCTGGCCGAGGCCCTGTTTGCCGGGAGTCCGCCGCCGGGGTTCAGAAAACCCGCCGGGGTCGCCAGCGCCGAGGTGTGCGCCTTCTCCGGCTTGAAACCCGGCCCGGGCTGCGTCCACCGCCGCCAGGAGCTGTTTATGGCCGGCGCCGAACCCCAGGCGGTCTGTTCCTATCACCACGCCCAGGAACCCTGGCGCCGCCTGCCCGCCAATTATGCCGGCTGGCTCCACCAGCGCTTCGAGACGGGCGGAGCCGGCCGATTTCGCCTGGCCGGCTTTGATCAGGACTTGCGGAAAACCTTTCAGGGCCCGGTGGCCGCCGGCTCGAAGGCCGGGGCCCAACCCCGCCGCCGGGGAGGCGCCCTGGTCCTCGGCCGCCCCACGACCCCCGCGGTCGCCGGTTACCCCCCCGCCACCGACGGCGGCCTGGCGCTTCGGGTCAGCATCAGCTACCCGCTGCCCGGGGACCGGTTTCTGTTGCCGCCGCGTGCCGAAGTCATCCGGGTGACTTCCAAAGCCCTCTGCCGGGACCCGCTCCAAGCCGTCACCTGGTTCGTGGACGGCCGGGAAGTCGCCGCCACCGGCCCGCCCTATGAACTTCCCCTAAACTTATCCCGGGGCCGCCACCGGCTCACCGTGGTGGGACCGGGCGGTCAGGGCGATGCCGTGGAGGTGGTCGTCCAATGAGGCCCGCCGCCCGGGAAAATTGATTTATTCTATTCGGTTGTTTCACAAGAATGATTTTTGTAGGGGCGGACCCATGTGTCCGCCCTTGGGGTGGACGTATGCCGATCAAACGTTTATTTATAAACCGGATAGTCCGGCGCTTCACCCCTGAGCTTGACAGGCAGGCGCCGGTGGGATAACAATGAGCTTAGACTGGCCGACGGACCGGCAAAACCTTTCTTGATAACCGCATAAGAGGTCAAGATCATGGAACTGTTATTTCGCCCCCGGCGCTTGCGGCGGCGGGAACCCTTGCGGCGCATGGTGCGGGAGACGCATCTGCGCCCCGAAGACTTCATCTACCCCATGTTCGCGGCCCCGGGGAGCCGGGTGCGCCAGGAAGTGGCTTCCATGCCCGGCGTGGCCCGCCTGTCGGCGGACCTGCTGGTGGAGGAGGCCAAGGCCGCCCTGGACGTGGGGGTGCCCGCGGTCCTGCTCTTCGGGCTGCCGACGCGCAAAGACGACACCGGCTCCGAGGCTGCCTCCCCCAAGGGTGCGGTCCAGCAGGCGGTGCGGCTGCTCAAGAAAAAGCTGCCCGAACTGGTGGTGATCACCGACGTCTGCCTGTGCGGCTACACCTCCCACGGCCACTGCGGCCTGCTGTCCGGCCGCGAAGTGGACAACGACGCCACCCTGGAGGTATTGGGCCAGGTGGCGGTGTCCCACGCCGAGGCCGGGGCCGACATGGTGGCCCCCTCGGACATGATGGACGGACGCATCGGGGCCATCCGGGAGGCCCTGGACGAGCGGGGCTTCGAGATGATGCCCATCATGTCCTACGCGGTCAAATACGCCTCCAGCTTCTACGGCCCCTTCCGGGAGGCGGCGGAGTCCGCCCCGGCCTTCGGGGACCGCCGGTCCTACCAGATGGACCCGGCCAACAGCCGGGAGGCCCTGCGCGAAGCGGCCCTGGACGTGGAGGAGGGGGCCGATATCCTCATGGTCAAGCCGGCGCTGCCGTACCTGGACATCATTGCTCAGCTGGCCGCCGAGTTTGATCTCCCCCTGGCCGCCTACCAGGTGAGCGGCGAATACGCCATGATCAAGGCCGCGGCCCAAAACGGCTGGCTGGATGAGACCGCGGTGATGCTGGAATCCCTCCTGTCCATCAAACGGGCCGGCGCGGATCTCATCCTCACCTACTTCGCCAAACAGGCGGCCCAGGTTCTGGCAAAGTAGCTTTAGAGAAGAGAAATATGCACAGGTTACAAACCTGTGCCACCAAAAACAGAGAACTGGTGGCACAGGTTTTCAACCTGTGCGCAGGCTTAGAGAATAACAAAAAGCACAGGTTACAAACCTGTGCCACCAAGAGCTGAGGGATGGTTTTGAAGTTAAAAAAGACCTAAGTGTGCTGAGGCGGCTATGGAGAAAGGAAAGTCCAAGGGAAAGGGTGGCACAGGTTTTCAACCTGTGCAATCTTTTCAAATCACCAGGAGGAATCTGCCCCACTGGCAGGAGCCTGGCAGGGTTTACTTCATAACTTGGCGATGCAAAGATGACGGGTTCCTGTCGCCCGAGGAACGCCAGATCACCATGGAGGCTTTGCGGCATTGGGATAGCAAAAAATGGACTCTGTATGCCGCAGTAGTGTTACCTGATCATGTGCATGTCTTAGCCCAACCTTTATCGCAGGATGATAGTGGCGCTTTTGACCTGGGGAAAATTCTCCACAGCATCAAACGCTTCAGCGCCAGAAAAATCAATCAGGCAAGGGGAGAGCAAGGCCCCCTCTGGCAGGATGAGCGTTTTGACCGCATTGTCAGGGATGAGGCGGAATTTTTGGAGAAGTGGCAATACATCAGGAATAATCCCTTAAAAGCAGGGTTGGCCTTATACCCCGAGGACTACCCCTGGCTCTATGAAAAGACAGAATGAAGCACAGGTTGAAAACCTGTGCCACCAAAAGCTAATTTATGATTAATAGCTCTTTGTTATTTAGAGCGAAATATTATTTCTTTATATAAATGAGGTAATTAAGATGGCTTTATTTAAGTTAAACCATAATTTAACTTTGGAAAAAGTTAACCGTAAAGAATTTAAGAGTGAGCAAGAACTCCATGAATTAATTGAGAAAAACTTGCGCTACGCTATGGGGATTAATCTAATAGCAAGTGAATACCCAATTCCCAATGGAAGGATTGATACTCTTGGGCTTGACGAGGCTGGAGTTCCGGTAATTATTGAATATAAGTGGAAAAAGGATTTAAGTGCAATTGTACAGGGATTGTTTTATCTTGATTGGGTGATGCAAAATAAAAGGCCATTTGAATCAATTGTAAAAGACAAACTTGGGAAAGATGTCACAGTAAATTGGTCAACTCAGCCACGTTTAATAATTATTGCTCAGGACTTTGAGATAAAAGAGCTTTCTGCGATAAATTTGATGGGACCAAGCGTTGAACTTACGAAGTATTCATTATATGAAGGTTTATTTAATATTGATGATGTAAATATTACTAAAAAATCAGGCAAGATTGAAGATATTGAACCTGGAGTGGGAAAATATACTTTAGATCAAATACTTAAAAAAACAACTCCAGAAATAAATGGAATATTTTCAGAATTAAGGGATAAGATAATGGGGTTATCAGATGCAGTATGGGAAAAAGTTGGTGGTTGGTATGTTGATTATAGAACTACTTCAACTTTCGCTTCAGTTAATATTCAGAAAACTAGGCTAAAAATATTTATTAAAATGGGAACTCAAGAAGTTGAAGACCCACTAAAAATTTGTAAGCCAATTCCTGAGAAATATGGGTACGGTCTTCTCAATACACAGTTTGAGCTTTCCAGAAAAGAGGATTTAGATTATGCCATGAAATTGATAATACAGGCATATAATTATGTTTCTGGTTAAAATAAAAAGTTTACTGGTTTTTATTAGAATCTCAAAGAAACAAGCATTTGATGAATCATCATAAAAATAAACCTGAAGGTACCCCCCCCCTCCGCCTCCTGGCCTGGGAGGTGACGAGGCGCTGCAATCTGGCCTGTCTCCACTGCCGGGCGGCGGCGGGGGCTGGGCCTTATCCCGATGAGTTGACCACGGGCG
>PEWM01000097.1:2856-2967 GCA_002779455.1 Deltaproteobacteria bacterium CG07_land_8_20_14_0_80_60_11 | reverse complement strand
CCGTCACCCGGGCCAACCGGCTCGAACTGTCGGCCATCTACGAACTGGCCCTGAAGCTGGGGGCCGCGGCCCACCACGTGTTTGTGCTGGTGCCCACCGGGCGGGGGGAGC
>PEWM01000097.1:0-2788 GCA_002779455.1 Deltaproteobacteria bacterium CG07_land_8_20_14_0_80_60_11 | reverse complement strand
CAAGACGGCCGGCTGTTCATCAAGCCCACCTGCGCCCCGCAATACTACCGGCTCTGGCGCCAGGACGCGATGGCCCGGGGCGAGCCCATCACCGCCGCCACCCACGGCATGGAGGCCATGACCAAGGGCTGCCTGGGCGGCCAGGGTTTCGCCTTTGTATCTTATCAGGGAGAGGTGCAGCCCTGCGGCTACCTGGAGCTGGTGGCGGGCGATATCCGTCAGACCCCGTTCCCGGAAATCTGGGCCAACTCGGAGTTGTTTCAGCAACTGCGCCGGGTGGACGACTACCGCGGCAAGTGCGGCGCCTGCCAGTACCGCAAGGTCTGCGGCGGCTGCCGGGCCCGGGCCTATGCCCTGACCGGCGACGTCCTGGGGGAAGACCCCATCTGCCCCTATGCGCCGGTGGGCTAATACCAAGTCGGTGCGCCAGGCTAAGCTCTGAATAGGAGCGGGTTTATAACCCGCCCCCCACAATCCCCGCAGGTCAATCAATTTTTATTAAACTGTTATCTTCCGCCTGGGACACGCCCTGCTTCTGCCCCAGCCGCTCCGCCAGGCGCTGGGTCCCGGTGAGCATACGCCCGATCTGCCGGCCCTTTTCCGCCAGGCGGCGCTTAAGGGTGCGGTTTTCGGCAAAAGAAATTAGGCTCAAATATTTTTGAAATATTAGCATTTGCCGGGGTAGCTATCAATTTCACCCTGCTTCTGGAAAGGCGCTTGTCAAGGAGGGGCGACTCGTGCCACAATAAGGCTGCCTGCCGTTGAGGAATTAATAAGCATTAACCATAGAGGATACAGAGAAGCTCAATCTGCGGGCCTGCCGGTTTTAACCGGAAACCGGAAACCGGAAACCGAAAACTGCTTTTAGAGGAGAACGCCTATGAGCGATATCAAGGCCATGTACCGCACCGTGATGGCAGACCATTTTCCCCCGGAGATGACCATCAGCTTCGGCGACCAGAAGCTGATCTACCGCAAGCGCACCTGGAAATTGCCCGACGCCAAAGGTGAGGTCATCGAAATGGGGCTGCGCTACGGGGAGAACCCCGGCCAGGAAGCCGCCCTCTTCGAACTGGTGGGGGGCCACCTGACCCTGGGGGGGTGTCACTTTCTGGACCCCAATCACGGGCTTACCAGCGCCATCGATGAGGCGGCCATGCTCCAGGCCGGCAAGCACCCGGGGAAGACCAACCTGACGGACCTGGACAACGGCCTGAATATCATCAAGTGGCTAAACAAGCGCCCCGCCGCGGTGATTCTCAAGCACAACAACCCCTGCGGCGCCGCCTGGGCCGATAACCTGGCCACGGCCTACGACAAGGCCAATATGGCGGATCGCATCGCCGCCTTCGGGGGGGCCGCGGTCTTCAACCGGCCCGTGGACAAGACCACCGCCGAACTGGTGTCGCAGAACTACCTGGAGGTCCTGGCCGCCCCGGATTTTGAGGCCGGCGCCCTGGACATCCTGAAAAAGGCCAAGGACCTGAGGATCATCAGAATACCCCGCTTCGAGCGCCTCCAGGAACTGATCCATAACCGCTTCGTGGATTTCAAGTGCCTGGTGGACGGCGGCATCATCGTGCAGCAGTCACCCCTAAACGCCATCCTGAGCAAAGAAGATTTCAAGCCGGCGGCGGCCTCCCATAAGGGCCAGGAATACCGCGGCGTGCGTCAGCCCAGCCCCGCCGAGTATGAGGACCTCCTCTTCGGCTGGTGGGTGGAGCAGGGCATCACCTCCAACTCGGTCATTTTCGTCAAAGACGGCGTAACCGTAGGCATCGGCACCGGCGAACAGGACCGGGTGGGGGTGGCGGAGATCGCGGTCTTCAAGGCCTACACCAAGTACGCCGACGCCCTGTGCTTCAAGCAGTTCGGCCTGTCTTACAAAAACCTGGAGATGGAAATCCTCCAGGCCAAACGGGACGCCTCCGACCAGACGGTCATCGACCTCGCCACCCAGGAGGCCAAGGGCGGTCTCATCGGCTCGGCCATGATCTCGGACGCCTTCTTCCCCTTCAGGGACGGGGTGGACGTGGGCATCCGCCAGGGCGTCACCGCGGTGGCCCACGCCGGCGGCTCCGTCCGGGACTACGAGGTCATCGAAGCCTGCAACGAAGCCGACCCGCCCGTGGCCATGGTGTTCACCGGGCAGCGGTGTTTCAAGCATTAAAGTAGGGGATTAGGGGAAACAAGGACAGGAAGGTTATTAATCAGGTGGGGAGGGTCACTGGGCCTTTCCCACCCAGCTTGAGATAAAATCCACAGTGCGAGCCAAAAATTTACAGCCTTAATTTTATCCCGCCCCAAGACAAGGGAAACCCGGTATTCCATAAACCAGATCTAGATATGTAGAGGTTTAATCTATATGAATAAAATTAAAGCAGAAAATGGAATCGGTCCACAATATCACAATGTTAGACTATTGGGGGTATTGCTATTATTTCTTGTTATACCGGTTATATTATTTTGGCGCCGTGACTTATTTTTCATTCTTGATGATTTGACATTGATACATCAAATGGACGGCAATAGTGTTTGGATATTTTCAAGAATGGCTGATTGTGAAATGATTATGCCGGTTTCACGATCTATTTACTATACCTTAGTTCAGCTTTTTGGCGCTAATTATGGCTGGTTAATCTTGATAAATTCTCTGATCACCGGCTTAAACGCTTTTTTGCTTTACTTAATTTTTAAAAACCATTTTAAACCTAATTTGCATTTGCTTTAAGTTTTTTGTATGTAGTGGCGGCGGTTCACAGCGCTACTGCTCAGATGGCTTACTATA
>PEWM01000053.1:2920-3694 GCA_002779455.1 Deltaproteobacteria bacterium CG07_land_8_20_14_0_80_60_11 | reverse complement strand
TTCCTTGAGACTTTCAGGGCGGTGCAGGAGAAATTCAGCGAGACGTTTGTGGAGATATTTGAAGGCGGCGAGGCGAAGCTCGTTCTCACGGATGAGGAGAACCCGCTCGAATCCGGAGTTGACATAAAGGTCCAGGTGCCGGCGCAGAGAATGAGAAACATCAATCTGCTGTCCGGCGGCCAGAAGGCCCTGTGCGCCCTCACGCTCATCTTCGCTCTTCTGAAAGTGAAGCCCAGCCCGTTCTACCTGCTGGACGAAGTGGACGCCGGGCTGGACGAAGTGAATGTGCAGAGATTCAAAACCATGCTGATGAAATATTCTCATGAAAACCAGTTCATCGTAATCACCCACAACAAGGGCACTCTCGGCGGAGCCGACCATCTGTACGGAATTACCCTCGACCAGAACGAAGGCTACTCGAAAGTGATCTCTGTTACTCTGGAGTAAACAACTATGCTTGGCAGACTGAAACAGGGGCTGCTCCGGACTAAGGACGCCCTGATTAAAAAGGTTGAGCACGTAGTTAGAAAAGCGGTGGCTATAGACGAGGAGTTTTACGAAACTCTAGAGGAAACGCTCCTGCTTTCGGACGTCGGAGTGAAGACTTCGACTGCTATCGTGGACCGCATACGTGAAGCATACCGGGCGGAGAAGCCCACGGAGCGCGACGCGCTTCTGGAACTTGTGCGCCGTTGCATATCGGAGATTCTCATTGAGGGATGCCAGGCGGCGGACCTGTCTTTTCCACCGGGCCTCAATGTTGTGATGATCACT